>JAFLRW010000082.1 GCA_022511285.1 Duncaniella sp. | reverse complement strand
TGCTCTTCCGATCTCCGCCTGAAAGAGAAGGTGGACGCCGGCGCTCAGCATCTGGTCAGCCAGCTGTTCTTCGACAACGACGACTTCTTCCGCCCCCTCCCCGAGAAAGGGCTTGAAACCGAGCTCCTCCCCCACGAGAATGATGAGCG
This sequence comes from Duncaniella sp., assembly GCA_022511285.1. Classification (GTDB taxonomy): domain Bacteria; phylum Bacteroidota; class Bacteroidia; order Bacteroidales; family Muribaculaceae; genus Duncaniella. The sequence goes on along the minus strand of JAFLRW010000082.1, from coordinate 8,189 downwards.
ACTGATGTTTTTCACCACTGGTGTGATTGAAACCGTTAAGAAACTGATGTGGCAGCCGGCAGTGATTCATTGCAGCGGATGGGTGTCGGCAATGGCGCCGCTCTATATTCGCCGGAAGTATGCCGATGACCCCACATTCCGCTCGGCAAAGATTATCTTTGCTCTTCATCCCGAACGGTTTGAAGGCACACTTGATGAGCGTTTGATTGAGAAGCTGAAGATGGACGGATTCACTGACGAGGACCTTGCTCCGATATCCGGCTCCGGCGTAGGCTATGCCGAGCTTACTCGCTTGGCCATAGATTATGCCGATGCGGTTACATTAGCCTCCGAGGGGGTAGACCCTGAGTTTATTGATTATGCCAAGGCCTCAGGCAAGCCTCTGCTTGATGCCATCGATGGCGACAAAGATACATTCCGCTCATTCTACCGCGATCTTATAGGCATTGAAGAAGAGGATTAACCCCTCCACATCAGCTCACAGGATACCCCAATCCCTATTTTTCCGACAATGAAGAAACTCCTTACAGCCGTCTGCACCCTTGTGGTCCTTGCTGCCGTGATTGCTTGCAACGATGAGACTCCGGCTCCCGGGTCGTCGCTCGTCGAGGGTCAGGTGGAGATAGTCGTTGACTCCCTCTTTACTATCGACGGCATCCCTGATGCCACCGGGTCTGTGCGTTCGCGCACCACACTGCAGCTGCTCGGCAGATATTCTGCTCGCGGATTCGGGCAGTTTGAAAGCGACATCGTATGCCAGTATATGCCCGCTTCAGCTATTGACACTGCCAATGTCAAAGCCGAATATATTGACTCTGTGAAATTGTGTCTTACGATGTATCGCGACGGCTTTGCCGGCGACTCTACTGCGCCGATGGGACTTAGCGTGTATCCGTTGATTAAACAGCTCCCGAGCCCGATATTCAGCGATTTTGACCCTACCGGATATTTTGATCCATCTCCAATAGGCTCCACCTCATATTCGGCCCTCATAGGCGGATATCCATTTTTGGGAGTTGACACCGAGGGTGCCATCTATAAGGATATCTATGTTGATCTCCCTGTGGAGATAGGGCGGCAGCTTTATAATAAGTACATTACTGAGCCGGAGGTGTTTAACAGCCCCACGGCGTTCGCAAAATGGTTTCCCGGACTCTATATTGCCAATACGTTCGGTTCCGGGCGTGTCACACGTTTCAGCAGCAACACCATCGACGTGTATTATCACGCTTCATACGAGATAGGCGAAGGTGAAGAAAAGCGCGACACTATCATTCCCCTTATAGCCACATATCTGGGAGTGACCCCCGAGGTGATTACCAACAATAATATTAAATTTGATATAGCCCCCGAGCTTAAATCCCGCGCTGAGCAGGGCGAGCCCATTTTGGTGGGTCCGTTGGGCTATGAGGTGGAGTTTAAATTTCCGGCTCGTGAGATTCTGGAGCGCTACAATAGCCAGTCCGGTCCCCTTGCCATAGTCAACGGGCTTTCGTTCTTCCTCCCGGCGAAAGATATATCAAACGACTATGGTTTGACTCCGCCCCCCTACGTGCTCTTGATCAAGAAATCGGAAAAAGAGAAATTTTTTGCTGACGGGAAGATTAACGATGATAAAACATCTTTCTATGCTGCCTATAGCGCTCTGCTCGGCGGATACACCTTCTCGTCAATGCTCGACTATATCAACGATATCATTGACCGTGGCGAGGTGACGGCCGACGATGAGGAGTTTGTGATATGCCCGGTTTTGGTGTCGTATTACTCCTCAAACAATTCCTCCAACTATTACTACGGCTACAGCTACTATTATGGTTCGGCAGGCACGTCGACACTCTCGGTGAGCAGCATTACTCCCTATGTCACTGAGCCTGTGATGACGTTGCTTGATTTTCCAAAGGCCAAGATTCAGTTTTCGTTCAGCAAACAAGCGCTGTAGAAAAAATCTGTGTGGCAAAAGAGTGAGAATTAGGAAAAAATTCGTAACTTTGCACAGTTAAAACAGCGGCTGACATCATTGTCTGTCAGACGCCATAACCATCCAAGCCGCAATAGCTCAGTCGGTAGAGCATTTCATTCGTAACGAAAAGGTCGTGGGTTCGAGTCCCACTCGCGGCTCAGAAATTGCAGCCCCTCAAGCCATTATAGCTTGAGGGGCTGCGGATATTTGAGGAAAAAACCTATTTATTATTTGACACCTCTTTTAGCGACAATACTCTCAGCTAAGGCCCGCATCTCTTTGCGGCGGTCAGAATCCTTGATTGCCTGATACGGAACAATTACCCGACAGGCAGCATCAATATATCCATAGATATTAAACTCGACATCAGGCGTCATCCCATAGCCGTCCTCATCCATCCAATAACGCCCATCAGGGTTAATCTGCCATTGTACTTCGGCGGTGCCGTTTTCAAAATGGCCAATGTGCGTGGGGAATAATGCATTATAGCTTTTAATTCGAAAAAGGTATTCATCGGATATGCCGGTAAGCGAATCCCAGTCTATATCAGCATCAGATATTCCGGCCAGATGGGCATTACCATCCATAAACTCATATGCGCACTGCGTGTTGTGATTGAGAAGATAGCGCGGTTTCCAATAGTCAATGTATAACATATTGACAACCTCCATGTTTTCTCCAAGCATTGAATGTTCGAACGCACTTCTCGACTCAGCCGATGATGATAAGACTCTATAGAGTTGCTGTGCCGATGATTCGCAGGCATTCTCTTTTGCCTGATGTTTTCTAAATACACTCATACTTCTGTCTGTATATGTCTGTTAAAAACCACCTGATATTTCATTTTCGAAAAATCTATCCCGACAGAGAAGCCGCAAGGCACTCTACAAGAGGAAACAAGGTTAGATTCCGAAGGTGAGGGTAGTGAGGAAGCGGCCTGACGATGAGCCGTATGACAGTGTGACATAGCCGCTGTTTCCTCCAAACCATGTAGCTGTGAGCACGCCGCCTGAATTGTTGACGCTGACGGGAGCACCGTATGTTGTGGTCAGAGCAGAGTAGCAACCGTTGTAGCGTGACATATCGTAGGCCGGAGTAGAATAGTAGAACGACGAGACGTCAAACCCGCGAGAACCGTAGTAGAGCGCTCCGTCAGTCCAGATGTAGTTGAGCGCCGGGACGTTGCGCAGGAAGACAATGTCGTTGGAATAGCCGTCGACCACATATCCGTTGCCATACAGATAGTCGAGCGACACTCCGAGTGCCGAGCCAAATGTCAGTCCGAGGATGCCTCGTATCACAGGCAGACCATGTCGAGGACGCCAGGCAGGAGGAGGCACGGGGCGATAAGAGGGGCGTATGAACGAAGGGCGATATGGCCTGTGGGGCGGTTGCATCACAGGAGGATGAGTGCCGGGATGTCCCGGACGCACATTTCCCGGTGAAGGGCCCGGTGAAGGCCGATTGATGTCGGGACGGCTACCGTTGCCCGGCTTGCTGCCCGAACCGGGACGCGGCGTGTTGTTGTTGCCCGAACCGGGACGCGGTGTGTTGTTGTTGCCGGACCCTGGACGTGAGGTGCCGTTATTGCCACTGTTGCCAGGCTTTGAAGCGTTGCCGTTTCCCTTGTTGCTGCCGCCAAGACCGGGTCGGCCTGAGGTGCCGCGTTGGGATTTTGTTTGAGCCGAGGCAGATGTCTGTTGACGCACTGATGAAGCCCCGGGGTGACGTCCGTCAGCCATCACTGACGGTGCTGCCATGCTGGCTGCTGCCATAAAAAGCACTGTGTTGCGGAGAAAGCTTTTCATAAGTCAGTAGGGGTTAATGGGTTATTATTGTTCAGGATTCACGTCCTTTAACATATAGACTCTGCCGCTAAGAAAAGGTTTAATTAACTTGGTGTATTATTAGCATGAATGTTGTAAATTTGCGTCATAATTGATGCTATCTAAATATGAGACGTTTTATAATACTTGGTTTACTGATAACAATTCACATTATGGCCTTTTCTCAAAATAAAATAATCCTTACGGCCAATGGCAAAAGCCTCACGGCAACACTTGCCGACAATACGGCGGCGGCCGAATTGATGCATCTTCTCCCGATGGAGGTAAATATGAGTCCCTATGGCGGTTTTGAAGTCGTGGGCCAGCTGCCGCAGTCGCTCCCTGCCGCCGACAGGCAGATTACCACCGTCCCCGGCGATATAATGCTCTATCTCGGACGTCAGATTGTGATATTTTATGACAGCAATACTTGGGATTACACCCCTCTTGGCAGAATCGACTCAGCCACGGCTGCTACGGTCAAGGAGTTTCTCGGCAGTGGGAATGTTATGTTGACAATCTCTGCCCTGTCGTCCGGAATCGAAGAAATCGGTGCTGACCAAGAGTCGGCGGGAGAAGTTTTCGACCTCAATGGCCGACGTGTGGCATCCGGACAGTTGACACCGGGCGTTTATGTGAGCGACGGAAAGAAAATAAGAGTTAACTAACGGAATAAAACCGCTTGTATTATGATTATCGCCGGACAGAAACGCAAAGAGAATATTGCGGAATACCTTATATATATGTGGCAGGTCGAGGATTTGATTCGAGCCAACGGTCTGGATATTGACAGAATCAAGATTAATGTCATAGATCGCTTTGACCTTACACAGCCCCAAAAGCAAGAAATGACAGATTGGTATGAGGGGCTGATAGAAATGATGCGTCGTGAGGGGGTGGAAAAGTCGGGCCACTTGCAGATCAACAAAAATGTGCTTATCCGCCTCACGGATTTGCATTTAGCTCTGCTAAAGGACCCACACTTCCCCGAATACACGGCAGAGTTTTATAAAACACTCCCTTTCATAGTGGAATTGCGCTCCAAGAGCGGCACAATTCCGGTGGGCGAGCTTGAGACCTGCTTCAATGCTCTCTACGGAATGTTAATGCTCCGTCTGCAGGGCCGTGAAGTGAGCCCGGAGACGCTTTTGGCTGTTGGACAAATCACAAAATTCATCTCCACTCTTACCCGAAACTTCCATCTTGACGAAGCCGGCAACCTCTTTGAGCGGATAATTGAAAAATAGAATTAAGAATTGCACATAGCTTACCAATTATATACAGCGGGATATTTATTCTGAACAAAGATAAAGTTATGGTTCAAGACCTTATTTTCTGTAACAATACTCCCGCTAACGGACGACGCTGTAACCATCATCGCCTGCATATTATTCTCAGCATTCCCTCTTTGGGCTGTAACTGGTTCTTGGATAGCATTATATGCTCTATAAGCAAATAAACACACTTTCTCCGGGTATGTTAAAATATACTGGTTCAGCACATCAATACCCATAAACATCTCGATTGATTCTTCCATTTGCTTTTGTGCAAATGCTCTCTTTCCTTCAGGATGATGCCCACTATTAGGTTCTATATATTTTTCATCGTAACAACATAGGTCGCAAAACACTATTTTATTATGAGGATCGCCGTCAGTCATAAGAAGGTCACAACGACTCTCTGCTATTTGATTATTTGGTAAGCTAATGATATAATTCTCAAATTCAACAATGGTTATTTCGTGACCTTTATTATCAACCTTCAGAACAACTTTATCGCACGTTGAGCACACTTCCCTATATTTATCAAATACGCCTTTCTTGTTGTATCGAGTGTTGGCGGCATCGTTACATGCTTTGCGGTCAGCTTTTGAGAAAGGTTCTTGAATACGTTCAATAGGAACATTCACCGTCTCCGGATCAACCCCATAGTGACGGGGGAAAGTTTCTTTCAAAAACGACTCAATCATACAAAAAGATGTATAAACTCATTATAGATTGAACTCATCATCTCTGACAAGTCATAACTGTCGACTATATCACGTCCTTTGTCATCTTTAGCAACCAAATTCTGACTCTTTCCCTCATATAAACGATACACCGCCAAGTTTTCCGGTGTTAAATTCGCACGTCCATCTTTCTTTTGATTGAGTACGATATTCAGATAGTTTAATATGTATGGGCTATGGGTTGCTATCATCATATTGATGGTGCGGTCAGAAGTTGACTCTTTTGCTATATAGATTATCTTTTCAATGAGTTTACATTGGGCATTGGGGTACAGGCTCAATTCTGGTTCTTCAATGTGGACATCAACAACCTTAGGAAGTGCTGTCGGTTCGCTGGCAGCCTTGAAGCGGCTCAAATTATCTGTTTCATAAAGAAAACTCATCACAGAGCGATTAAATGCATCCTTAAAAGAAAAATCTTTTGCCAAGTAATTAACTATCAACATCAACGGAGCAGATGTCTGAATTCCGGAAGATGCTTCTGTCAGTTCAATAGATGCATGTCTCTCATCCATAGGCATAATTTGGTAACGAGTAGGTTTGCCTTTAGGATGGGTAATAGACATCCTCATGCCTACATGATCGAGATCTATTGTCTTATCTCCTTCCGAGGCATAGCCAAAGTCATCATTTGTTTCGTGGAAATAGTAACCAAGAGTTGCTCCCTTGTTCTTCCAAGCTTTTTGTGCCCATGTCGGGATTACGTTTCTATTTTCAGACACGAATGATACCTTGCGAAACATCAGATCTTCCTTTGGGATAATAGGCACATTAAGTTTGCCATTTTCAATTCTTACCTCGTATGAAACATCTGAATTAATCTCTATACGATATACGATAAAGCTATTTTTATCAAACATCTTTCCCATACCCTGACGCTCCATCATTGTGTTTAATCGCATTCTGAAGGGAGACTTTGAAATCTTGGAATGACGTAAGTATGAACGGATATTCGCCATCTTGTACAGGTAGCGCATCATCGCTACAACTTTCATAAGAGTACTCTTGCCGGATGCCGACTCTCCTATGAAAAATGTAAATTGCTTAATCTCAAGATTCTTAATATAAATCAGGGGACCAAAATTCTTTATCGTAATATATTCTTTCATAACTGCTATTTTTAATTCTCAAGCATACCGCTCTATGAGTTCCACCTTCTATTGCTCATCATCTGCGCGTAAGTTCTCAAGATTATTGTTGAAACATAATTCTGTTCAATCTCGTTTCATCTTCAATAACTTATACGCACACAAAGGTACGCATTTTTCTGTACAAAACAGCATATAACCACATATATTAGAAATTAAGCCACCGAAAAATATTAAAATGCAGGTTTGTAGATTCCAATGTAGATTTCTGTAGATTCCGAAACGAACAGCAAAAAAAATCGGTCGTTTTTGCTTGCTTTTGTAGCAAAATGCTTAACTTTGCGGTGATTTTAGGTCATAATAGGTAAAAAAGCTATCAAATGGCTCACACCAAACCAATAAGTGCCCGTGAGGTGATACCATTCACCAAAATGCACGGAATAGGCAATGACTACATCTACATTGATTGCAGAGAGTCGGTGCCGGCTCGGCTTCCCGACCTTGCACGGGAGATGAGCGACCGACACACCGGGGTGGGAGGCGATGGAATAGTGCTAATCTGCCCACCCACAATCAGCGGGGCACACGTCAGGATGAGGATGTTTAACAACGATGGGTCAGAAGCCCGTATGTGTGGCAACGCCTCCCGTTGCATAGCCGCCTGGCTCCACTCGCGAAACCTCGCCCCCGCAGACCACATAAACCTTGAAACCCCATCGGGTATCAAGGTTTTGTCTCTTAATAAGGAGGGTGGTGAGTTGAAGACAGTCACAGTTAACATGGGGGCTCCGATTCTTTCTACGGTAGAGATTCCAGTTAGTTGTCAGGCTGAGCAAATGATTGAGGCCGAGGTGAATATCGGGAGCGATTCCCTGAGAGTGACTGCCGTCTCAATGGGTAATCCCCACGGAGTGGTGTTCATTGACACACCGCTGGCTGATGATGACTTCTTCCGTCTCGGACCCCTCTTGGAGCGTCATCCGATTTGGCCTGATAGAGCCAATATTGAATTTGCGCGGGTAGTGACCCCTCAACTCATTGAAGTGAGAGTGTGGGAGCGCGGCACCGGCGAGACTCTTGCCTGCGGCACCGGCGCTTGTGCCACTGCTGTGGCCGCGGCTCTGACAGGAAGGGCTGAGCGGAGTGTCACTGTGAGACTGCGTGGAGGCGACCTGCTGATAGAGTGGGCCGGAGCGCCTGAGGCCCCGGTGATGATGACAGGCCCGGCCGCAGAAGTGTTTAACGGAGTGTATTTACGTCAGAATTGAAACATAAAGAGATATATGATTGCCATCAATGATAATTAT
>JAFLRW010000081.1 GCA_022511285.1 Duncaniella sp. | reverse complement strand
GTTGGCGGGGCTAAGAAGATGTCGTGGGAGCGTTTGGCGTCGTAGTCGGAGTTGAGGGTGCGCAGTTCGCGGTCGAGGGCCGCGGCGAATGCATCGAGGGATTGTGGTTCGCGTTCGAATTCGATGAGCCATTGATGGTGGCCGCGAGAACGATCGGTGGTGTAGACGGGTGCGGCGGTGTAGTTGGCCACGCTGCAGTTCATTTCGCTGCACACACGGGCGAGAGCTGTCTCGGCATTGTCGACCATGAGTTCTTCGCCAAATGCGTTGATGAAGCTTTTGGTGCGTCCTGCTATGGTGATGCGCAGGGGGGCTACGGTTTCGATACGAACGGTGTCGCCTATGGGGAATCGCCATAGACCGTTGCAGGATGTGACGACGAGCCCGTAGATTTCGCCCTGTTCCACTTCCCAGGCTGGTATGATGCGCGGACGCTCGCTGAGAGTGTCGGCAAGGGGGATAAATTCGAAGAATGTGCCGCAGTTGAGCAGCAGGCGCAAGGCGGGGGAGTCGATGCTATCTTGCACGGCCATGAAGCCTTCCGAGGCGTTGTAGCATTCTAAATATCGCATTCCGGGAGGGGCTATGGCGGCATACTGTTCGCGATAGGGGGTCATTGAGATGCCTCCGTGGAAGAACACTTCAAGATGAGGCCAGACGTCGCCGAGGTTGGTGGCTCCGGTGGCTGACAGAATCTCGCGTAACACGGTGAGAAACCACGATGGAACGCCTGAGATGTTGGTGACAGCCTGGCGGATTGAGGCTTCGACCAGGGCGGGGAGCTTTTCACGCCAGTCGGGCATCAGGGCGATGCGTCGTGATGGGACCCTTACCATATCGACGAGAGGGTTGATGCAATCAATGAGGGTTGCAGAGAGGTCGCCAACGCGCACTCCCTTGCGGAGAGAGAGCTCATTGGCATAGCTTCCGCCGAGAATGAAACTTTTACCGCCAAAAAGGTGGCTGTCGGGGTATAGGTGGAGATATGAGGCCACGGCGTGGGCTCCGCCGGCATAGTGTGACCGCTGGAGGCTGGCGTGGGTGATGGGGATGTATTTGCTTTTGCCGTCGGAGGTGCCTGATGACTGCGCAAAGCGGGTGGTGCGTCCGGGCCAGAGGAGGTCAGGCTCGCCATCAATCATCCGCATTATCCAGGGCCGCAATTGCGTGTAGTCCACCGGTGCGGGGAATGCACGCCGGAGTGCGTCATAACCTCCGTCGGGGCTTAGAGCGTGGGCCTCGCCCCATTTGGTGCGGGCTCCGCAGTGGAGCAGGCCGGCAAGCACACCGAGCTGCACTTCGCGTGTGTGACCTGTCCACGATTCTGCCTGCCGGGTGATGCGGTTGAAATATGAGCGAGCTATGGGAGTGAAGTCCATCATACGTGTAGAGGTGGGGCGGTCAGAGTTCGTCGGGGTGCTTGCGGTAATATTCCTCAAGCAGAGGGCCTATGTTGAAATAGAAGCCGCCGGCATCTTTGCCTTTGGAGTCGATGACGGTGACATATTCATAGGAGGGGTCGTAGAACACGTGGTCGGAGACGGTGAAGTCCATCATGTTGAGCAACACGTATTCGTGTTGTGGGTCGGTGACCATCCAGGCATTCTCTTCATCGAGCCCTGTTCCGGTGGAGACGATGGCCATTAGCAGGTAGTTGAGCTTGTATTGCCATATATTGGCAAGGTTGGTTTTACCCTTTCCGCGCAAGGCGTTGATGAGCATCACCATTTCGCCAAGGTTGAAGGGGTTGTCGGCAAGAGCCTGTTCGGCGTAGGCTATGACGGAGTCACACTCCTGTCGGGTGAGCTTCTTGGAGCGGTTGAGGGTGGCGTCGTAGGTGATTGAGCGCTCAGCTGAGCGGTAGGGGTTATAGTCCTCGCAAAACATATAACCGAGATACAGATGGCGATATTTGTCAATCTTCATCAGGGTGTCGTTGCGCTGATATTCCTGCAAGAGCCTGGGATAGTAGTAGGGGGATGTGCGGTCTTGAGTGGCGCGTCGGATTTCCTGGAGATCGGGCTTTTCGCGCTTGAGCTGGGATAGGCTTTGGGCCGTTGTCGGAAGGATAGTGGCGAGGAGTAGGGCGAATATGACGAAAAATCGGTTTGACATAAGCATTTTGTGATGTTGCTGAGAGGGGATTAGTGCATTGATGCTATGATGATTGCGGCGGCGATGCCGTTTAGACTCATAGCCACGGCTGAGGGGAGCCCTTTGGCGCAAAGATAGTTGAAGAAGCGTGAGGTGGGGAAGTCGAGAATCCGTCCCCGCGGGGTGCGCCCGAATGCCACACCGCCGAGGGCGCTCCCGGCCACGGATGCGATGATAATGGCGGCCTCAGACCCTATGGCAAGTCCGATGACTGCTCCGACTGATGCTCCGCCGGCTATGTAGGAGAGTCCGAGTCGGGAGCCCGAGATGGCCGGAGGGAGCACATAGCCTAAGGCGATTACTATAATGGTGGCTACGCCCCAAAAAATGTAGGTGGGAAGCGGCATCGAAATCTCCGGCACTATTCCGGCCGTGCAGAGGGCGAAGAAGCCCAACGGTGAGCCGTAGGTGGAGGAGCGGAACGATGTGACCACCGATGCTGTGATGAGGATGCTGCAAATTATGGTTGCTATCATTTGGGGATGGATGGCGTTTTGATATATATATAACGTTTTTTCGGGAGGATAGTTGTGTTTGTATGCGGGGGATTACGTCAGATAGTTGAACTCCAAGAGCCTTTTACGCAGTTTGTCAAGATTGGAGCGTTCCACTATGATGCGGTAGCCTTCAGCTCTGATTACGAGGCTCTTAATCACCGGGTCGGTGGCTATTAAGGTGTGAAGGTCGTGGGCGTCGCTGGCCACGCGCAGTATGGTGTAGATGTTTTCTTCGGGGGTCAGGCAGTCGGTGTTTGACAGGAGGGTGTTAAAAAACTCCTTCCAGTTGTCGGGTGGATTGGGGGCTATGATGCGATGGAAGTTTCTGATTTTCTTTTCCAAATCGTTTCGTGAGCTGCAACCCTTCAAAATCAGTTTGGCATCGGCCACATAACGACGAGGGCCTACCTCGCGGGTATATTCGTAGAGCATTCCTTCAAAGGGGTTGTTGTCGCCCAAGGCGCGGAGCATCAGATGATTGGAGTCAAGTTCAAAGAAACTGTCGGAGGTGGGGCCTTCGGCAGGGTTGTAATTATCGGTGAGCCTCAGTGCGTATTTGCCTAATTCGGTGAGTCGCAGACGCTTGATGCCCAATAGGGGAGAGGGGGCCATATCGTCGACAGTGAAATACTCTATTTCAACAACTCCGACCGCCGTGAGCAGCCCGATTACAGAGAACACAGACGGTATCCCGACCTCATTCACCATGTTGGCCTCGGAGATGAGATGCCCCGACTGGCGGTTAATGATGGTGTAGTGTGTAATCACTCTCAATGGGTAGAATGTCATTAATTCAAAAGAGAGTGGGTGGTTGTAGAGACTGTCAAACAGCGTAGAGATGTCAGTCCACTCACCATCAGTCTTTTTTATCTCGGAGATAATTGCCGGGACCGACTCTCGGATGAATGTGTCAGTGACATTGCGTTGGTTGTGCTTGTCGATAAAAAACAGCAATGTTCCGGCCAAATCGCAAATAGAGCTGTCGAGACAATCAAATATATGTCTCACGTTCTCGTGGGGGGAGCTGTCGATTATTTGTGCATTGGATCGGAGGCTTGTCACAATCATATTTAGCAAAAGCATAGTGCGCAGGGTGCGCACCACCTTGTCGGAACCTTCAGGCAAAAATTCACCTAATTTCAGAGTCTTGGCCATACGCCCCACCACGGTTGGGAGTATCCTGTATCTGCCCGACTCCAACTGCCCCTGAAGATATAAACTCTTTATGGCCGGGATGATGGTCAGAGTGTCAGACTCGCAATTCATCTTGAGAATTTCTGCCTCAGCAGAGGGTGCGGGCAAAAGCGCACTCCAGCTCACGGCAAATTCATCTTTGAACAAATCGCGAAGCACGGCCGGCAGGAATATATAATACTCCTTTTGAGTCCAGAAATAGCGGGCACTCAAATCAAACCATTTTAGTCGTGGAATCAGTTCGATATCCTGGGAAGAGAAATAATAATATGATTTCCTGGTGTTCTTCTTTAATACTTTTGTGGATAAAATCTGCTCAGCAGTTTTGTGAGAGACGAATCTTTGGATGAGGACACGCTCCCATAAGGTCTGCTCCTCGGGGGTTAGAATCTCCAGGATTAAGGCACGGTTGCTCTTTTCGGCAAAGATTTTGGCCAACACTTCTGCAAACTGCGACTTGCCCACTGAATTGCTTTTTTGCACCATAGGCTGCAGGTGAAGAAACCACGCTTCGTTCGACAGTTTGAATCTGTAGGAGTCAAACGATTCGACGATGATACTCAGAATATGGATTAGATCATCCTTCTTAAGCTCATTTTCAAAGCGATTCTGCAGACTCTGAACAGTTTGCGCCGAACGGCACGCATCAAACTCTATGATACATTGTGTTTTATCAATTTTCATATCTGTCAGCCAAGAATATAGTTGATATCTTCAACAGATAGCACTTTAGACGTGGCGGTGTCGGCGCTAATCAGGTTGTCAAAGAGTTGAGTCTTCTGCTGCTGCAGGCGCAGGATTTTCTCCTCAATAGTGTCGCGAGCTATCAGAGAATAAGCCAGCACCTTGGCTGTCTGCCCAATGCGGTGAAGGCGGTTTATAGCCTGCTCTTCGGCAGCCTTGTTCCACCAGGGTTCGAAGATGAACACCGTATCGGCCGCAGTGAGATTAAGGCCCACGCCGCCGGTCTTCAGTGTCATCAGCAGCACCATGCACTCGGGGGTTTTGTTGAAGCGCTCAATCACCTTCCGGCGGTTGATGGTGGCGCCGGTCATAGTCTCGTAGTCGATGTTGAGGTCTGTGAGGCGTTCGCCGGTGAGCTCAAGCCCTGCAATATAGTTGTAGAACACCACACATTTATGACCGTTGGCCACGGCCTCACTGAGGCGGTCAATCAGATCGTCGAGCTTGGGGGAGCGGATGCGCCCGTCGGTAAGGCTTTCGGGCACAGATGCAATTCGGCGCAGCTCGGTCAAGGCCTGGAACATAACAAATTGGCTTTTCTTGATTCCGGCCGTAGCTATGGTCTCGTTGATGGTGCTGTAGTAGAAACTGCGGCGCTGCTCGTAGAACTCCGCCTGCTCGCTGCTCATCTCCACATAGAGGGTCTGCTCCACGCGGTCAGGCAGCTCGGTGAGCACATCCTTTTTGAGTCTTCGAAGCATAAAGGGGTATATGCGGCGGCGCAATGAAGCCGAGGCCTCCTTGTCGTTGTCGTGCATAATGGGGGAGCCGTAGCGGCGGTTAAACTCCTCGATGTCGCCGAGCATCCCGGGATTGAGAAATCTAAAGAGCGAAAAGAGCTCCGTGAGATTGTTTTCCAAGGGGGTGCCGCTCAGGGCCAGACGATGGTCGGCTTTGAGCAGATAGATGGCACGGGTGGTCTGCGCTTCGATGTTCTTTATGTTTTGACTCTCGTCAAGGATAACATAGTGGAAGTAGGCGTCGCGAAATTTAGCAATATCGTTGCGCACCATAGCATAGGTGGTGAGGATGATATTGTGGCGTCGGGCCTCGTTGATGTCGCGGCTGTTTGAGTAGTATGTGTAGACGCTAAGCTCGGGATTGAAGCGCTGGAGCTCTTGCTGCCAGTTGAATATCAGACTTCGAGGCATCACAATAAGAGAGGCCGGAGTGTCGGGATTGGCCGAGTAGACTATCGAGAGCATAGCAATGGTCTGAATGGTTTTTCCCAAGCCCATATCGTCGGCTAAACATCCGTTCAGATTATTGTCGTAGAGATAGCGAATCCACTTCACTCCTTCGCTCTGATAGTGGCGCAGTGTGGCCTGCAGTCCGGGCACTGTGAGTTGGGACTCGGCAAGGTGGTTAAACCCCTCGTAGACTTCTCTCTGTCGTTCGAACATCTTTGACTCGAGTTTCTCTGTGAGCAGCTCCTCGATGTCCGGGAGGTCAAAATAGCCCACTTTGACTTTCTTCCCGGCTCCACGCTTATCGCCAAAGATGCGTTGCAGCTTTTTCATGTACCCGGAGTCGATGACGGCGCGTGTGCCGTCGCTGAGAGTCACATAGCGGTCACGCCTATATTGCTCAAAGAGCTCTCCGAGCGACATTGTGCGGTCGCCCACTTCGATGGTAGCGGTCCCCTCAAGAAAGTCGATGCCGGAAGCAAATTTCATAGAGAGCCGGGGTTTGACGGGGGCCACTTTATATTCCTTAAGCTTGTCGGTGCCGAGCAGGCGATAGGAGTGGATGAGGTTGGGGAGGGCACGAAACAGGAACGGCCCGGCCACATATTGCGGGATTATAAACAGATTATCGTCGCGATACACGTCGCGCGCCTCCTTGCGGCTGTTGGCATTTTTAACTATGAGGGTGTCGATTTCATCAATAGCCGCAATGCTGTCAAATTGCAGCAGCGGACGCAGCCTTACATTGCCTTGCGCGTCGGTGTCGGCAATATGTGAAAGCTCGAAACGGTTGAGAAATTCCTCGTCAATCCCCTCAATGCTTGATGTCACGCGGATGTGAAGTGCCATATCTGAGTCCACCTTCTCAAACACTATAGTAGGCTCGGGAGCAACCTCCTCGCGGCTCATAGTCACACGCGCACCCCCCATATCAAGCAGGAAGTTCGACACATAGCTGTAGACCACCGACAGATATTGGTCAGTCATCCTTTCGGCAAACTCTGAGGCGAAAAACTGAAGGTTGCGATAGTTTTCGCCGAGCGGGTCGGTTTCGTAAATACAGTGGTTGAGTAGAATGAAGTTCTCGGTCAGCGCCTTAAACGGGAGCTCGACATCAGCGGCATCATCTGTCTCAGGAGTGTCGATGCGCAACTTCCACACCCCCTTGCGTCGCCCATTCTCGGGAGCGGAGATGCTCAACACGGCCGTGGCGCGCACTTTGGCCACCGCTATCGGTTGCATATCCTCATCGCGGATATTGTCACACTTGATGAGATTATACATCAAATGGGGATAAGCATCAATGCTGACCCCCCGGTCATCATCATTACCCCAGGAGATATTGAAAATGTTGGAGCGCCGGATGGCCTCTATGGCCTTGAGCAGCACACCCTGTTCCCCTTGAAAGGCTCGGGTGGGTGGAGTGGTGCACTGACCTTTGGCATCTACGGTGAATAAGCTCGTTCCTTCCTCATTATGGCGCAATTGGAAAAAGAATTGTTTTTCCGAACCGGGTTTCACCCCCTCCCTGCTCATCGCCTTCAAGGGTTTCGGTTTTATATGTGGAAGAAAGTCGAGGGACATAAAAAGTTAAAGAATTAAACCCACAAAGATAATATTTTTCTTCGACATTTATTCTCTAACGAGCAAAAAAATAGCAAAATAAAATTTTGCAGTCCGATTTTGAATCTACATGTTTTTAGGAAAAAAGCCTCGCTGATTGACGAGGCTATAAGTCAGGTGAAATGAAATATACTCTGAAGTGGAAATCAAACGAGCGTAACCTGACTCAATTCCGTGGCAAAACTGTGTAAGCCCGATTGGATTTTTGCCGTTGTCTTGGGTGAAGGATGCCGATAGCCGGTGGCATATTGAGAGAGCTGAGCCGCAGAGACACCAGTCAGTTTGGAAAGTCCCTTGAAGGTTATCAGACCGCCATAGTATTCAAGGAAAGAAGGCACATCAAATACGAAATCGAATTCAGCCTCCACAAAATCAATTCCTTTTTCGGTGTAAGACTGTTTCATTTCGTTGTAAACTGCGAGCCATTCATCGATGGCACTCTGAACCGTTCTTCCCTCTCCAACAAGACCATAATTAATCGGAGACTTTTCATCTACGAATATTGAATAGGTACCATCCTTTTCTTTACATATATAAGCCTTTACCTTTTGCATAACTGAGATGTTTGTAAGTTGTTATCCTTATGAGAAAATGAGGAAATGACCCTCGTTAATTTTAAAGTTTAACGCCTGATGCCTTCCGGATGTTTGACAGAGTGCCTTTTTTTACTTCTTCCGATTGATGATGGCTTGTAGCAAAATATTGTCCGGTAATGGGGCTGAACCATTCGGGGTGCCCGGAGAGGTCTTTCCCTGTCGGAAAGCACCCGTATTTCCGAAGTTTTCTGTGAAGTTCATTGTATTTCATCTCGCATTGAGTTTGATTTCCATTGCAAATATAATGCTATTTTTTTTAATAGCAAAATTCTATACAAAAAAATCAAATTTCAATGACTTCTCAGACAATTTCATAATCAACGTTGGTCGGAAACTTAACCTCCGCCCTCGTAA
>JAFLRW010000080.1 GCA_022511285.1 Duncaniella sp. | reverse complement strand
GTGCGTTTAGTTGTGGTCACATTGACAGTGGCACGCTTTGCAATATTACAATCCTGATTCGGGTCGAAGACGCCGAAGGTCTTGACAAAGTCGCGTGTGTATTGTTCCTTTGCGTCTATGCCTGGAATGTCGTCAACACAGCTTGTCGTCACTGCTCCCGCGAGCAGGGCACAAGCAAGTAAGAGTTTAAATTTCATAGGTTTATTAAATAGAGTGTGTTTATTTTTCAAAGATGTATTTAATAGGTGTAGACACACAAAGGGCAGGCCCACCCGTGAGGGTGTGCCTGCCCTGATATGCTGTTGTCGGCAAACGAGACTACATCACGCAACAAACCTGCCTCCACCTGATGGGGGGGGTAATTTGCTGATAATCAATCGTTTGCAGATGTGTATTCAAAATATAAATCCTTAAAAGGTGTGTTTTATCCGCTAAAATTTCATACAAAGTTAGGGATAAATCCGTGAGATTCCCAAGAAATTAACACAAATTAACACATATAAACCGCTCTAACTCCCACCCCCTTGCGCGGATAAAAAAAAATGAGTAATTTCGCGACGATTTTCAAGACACATATTATATAATATGAACGAAATATTGCTTGATGTGCGCGATTTGCGTGCGAGTGTTGAAGGGAAAGAGATATTGCAGGGCATCAACCTCACAGTGCGCGAGGGGGAGGTCCACGCCATTATGGGCCCTAACGGTTCGGGAAAATCCACCCTCTCGGGCGTATTGGCAGGCCACCCCGCCTATACGGTGACCGGAGGCTCGGCCACGCTTCACGGCGTAGACCTGCTGGGACTTCCACCGGAGACACGAAGCCATCAGGGGCTATTCCTGTCGTTTCAGTATCCCGTGGAGATTCCCGGGGTGTCGATGGTCAACTTTATGCGCGCGGCCGTCAATGCCAAGCGCAAATTTCAGGGCGAAACGCCGCTGACGGCAAGCGAATTTCTGAAACTGATGCGCGAGAAGCGCCAGATAGTGGAGCTTGACAACAAGCTGGCCTCGCGCTCGGTCAACGAGGGTTTCTCGGGGGGCGAGAAGAAGCGCAACGAGATATTCCAGATGGCTATGCTCGAACCGCGTGTGGCCATACTCGACGAGACCGACTCCGGGCTCGACATCGACGCGCTGCGCATAGTGGCCGGCGGCGTCAACAAGCTCAAGACCGAGAACAACGCCACCATAGTCATCACCCACTATCAGCGCCTCCTCGACTATATCCGCCCCGACTATGTCCACATCCTCTACAAAGGGCGCATAGTGATGACCGGCGGACCCGAACTGGCCCTGGAGCTTGAGGAGAAGGGCTATGACTGGATAAAGGAGGAACACAAGTGATTGACTGATGAATACAGCTCTGACACAATACATAGCCCTCTACCGTGACAACCGGGCCGCTGTGGATGGCGCCTCGGCCCCGGCTCTCAACCGTCTGCGCCCCGACGCCCTGTCCACTCTGACACAGACCACCCTGCCCGACTGCCACGCGGAGGGGTATGAAAAGACCTCCATTGAGGATATGTTTGCCCCCGACTATGGCATCAACCTCTCAAGGGTGAATATCCCGGTGGATGTGGCTGCCTCGTTTCGATGCGATGTGCCCAACCTGTCGACCCTGACAGGGTTTGTGGTCAACGATGCCTTTGTGGGCTCGGCGGGGTTGGAGAGCAGGCTGCCCGCCGGGGTGACGTTTATGAGCCTTGCGCGGGCCGCGCGCGAGATGCCTGAGCTGGTGGAGCGCCATTACGGCTCCCTCGCACCTATCGACGACCCCACGGTGGCCCTCAACACCCTCTTGGTGCAGGACGGTGTTTTCATCCACATAGCCCGCGGCGTGAAGCCCGAAAAGGCCCTGCAGCTCGTGGAGATATTCTCGGCACCGGTGGCGCTGGCCGCTTTCCGCCGCTTGCTGATAGTGGTGGAGGAGGATGCCGAGCTGAAGCTGATGGTGTGTGACCACACTCAAGACCCCACCCGGCGATATCTTGCCTCAAGGGTGATAGAGATTTATGCCGGGCCCGGTGCGCGAGTGGAGCTCTGCGCCATCGAGGAGTCGAGCCCGCTCACATCTGTGCACTCGCGCCTGTATATGGAGCAGAAAGAGGGCTCGCAGGCCACTGTGAACACCACCACCCTGACCTGTGGCACCACACGCAACGATTTCAGCATACGCCTCACCGGAGAGCATGCCGCATCGCGCCTCACAGGGATGGCTATAGCGAGCGGCGAAATGCACATTGACAACAACTCGTCGATTGTCCACTCCGCCCCACACTGCAGCAGCAACCAGCTGTTTAAATACACCCTTGACGACCGCTCCACGGGAGCCTTCGAGGGGAGCATCCTTGTGGAACACTCCGCCCCCTTCACCGAGGCTTATCAGAGCAACCGCAACATCTTGGCCTCGGCCGATGCGCGCATGCACTGCAAGCCGCAGCTCATCATCTACAACGACGAGGTGAAGTGCAGCCACGGCGCCACCACCGGGCAGATTGACAACGATGCCCTCTTCTATATGCGCCAGCGAGGCATCCCGGAGGCTGAAGCGCGCACCATGCTGATGCAGGCGTTTATGGTCGACGTGATTGACACGGTCAGCATCCCCGGCCTCAACGAGCGGCTGCGCCACCTTGTGGACCGCCGTTTCTCAGGCGCGCTCGCCGACTGTGCCGGCTGCCGCAACTCTTAACCCCACCACCACTCTCATCCCGAGGCATACAGCTATGGATATCGCCGCAATCCGCTCACAGTTTCCCATCCTGAACCGCCGGCTCTACGGGCGGCAGATGGTCTATCTCGACAACACCGCCACCTCGCAGACTCCGCAGAGGGTGGTCGACGCAATAGTCGGCGGCTACACCCGGACCAAAGCCAATGTCCACCGCGGTGTCCACACACTCTCGCAGGAGGCCACCGAGCTGCAGGAGAGCGCCCGACAGAGGGTCAAGGAGTATATCAACGCAGAGGCCGCCGAGGAGATAATCTTCACCCGCGGCACCACTGAGGCGCTCAATCTCGTGGCATCATCGTTTGGCGGAATGATTCTCGGCCGGGACGACGAGCTGATACTCACCGTGATGGAGCATCACGCCAACATTGTGCCCTGGCAGTTGCTGCAGGCACAGAGGGGATTCAAAATCAAGGTGGTGCCGATTGACTCTGCCGGAAATCTCGACATCGAGGCATATAAGCGACTGTTCACCCCTCACACACGGTTGGTGTCAGTGTGTCACGCCTCCAATGTGCTCGGCACTGTCAATCCCGTGGGCGAGATGATTGCTTATGCCCACTCGGCCGGAGTGCCGGTGGTGGTCGACGGCGCTCAGGCCGCCCCGCATCTGCCCATCGACATCCGCGCGCTCGACGCCGACTTCTACACCTTCTCAGCCCACAAGATGTATGGCCCCACGGGGGTCGGGGTGCTCTACGGCAAGCGCCGACACCTCGAACAGATGCCCCCATATCAAGGCGGCGGCGAGATGATAGATAGTGTGAGCTTTGAGGGGACCACATTCGCCTCGCTCCCCTACAAGTTTGAGGCCGGGACGCCCGATTTCATCGGCATTGCCGCTCTGAGCAAGGCCATTGACTTCATCGAGGAGACAGGCCTGGAGCAGATTGCCGCCCACGAAGAGGAGCTGCTCAGCCACACCACCTCGCGGATGCTTGCAGAGATTCCCGGCATCCGCATTTTCGGCTCGGCACCGGGCAAATGTGCCATCATTTCATTCCTCCTTGCCGGCGCCCACCATTACGACACCGGAATGCTCTTAGACAAACTCGGAATAGAGGTGCGCACAGGCCATCACTGCGCCCAGCCCCTGATGAACGCACTCGGCGTGGAGGGTGTGGTGAGAGCTTCGTTTGCCGCCTACAACACTCTACAGGAGGCAGATCTCTTCGTCGATGCCCTGGCCCGTGTGGCCAAAATACTCGGATAGGGTCAGCGGGCCCGCAGAGGGGGATAGAAGGCGTCAGGGATATGCTCGAGGGTGAATCGCTCAGGGGTCCCTATTATGAATATGAGATCAAACTGCGGCTCAAGCGGGATATCGCAGCCGCGCATATAGCTGTCGGCCGCTCGCGCCAGGCGGCTGCGCTTGCGCTCGTCGATTGTCTCAAGAGGGTCCACAAAATCAGAGCTGCGGGTCTTCACCTCCACAAAACAGATGCGATTGTCCTTGGTGGCAATGAAATCAATCTCCACGCCGCCGATGCGGACATTCTGCGCCGCAATGGCATAGCCCTGCACCAACAGATGCTCGCGTGCCACCTGCTCACCCCACGCGCCGAGACGGTTACTCTCGGCCATCGGAAGGAGCCGGCTCGTCGTTCACACCATATTCCCAGTCCAGGTCAATATCGTCGGCCTCAACATCGTCCCAGTCCTCATCCTCGTCCCACTCCTCATCGGCATCAGACACCGGAACGTTTTCAAAGATAAATTCATCCTCCTCGCGGACACGGTGGTGGCCGTCGAGCGGACGGTGAGTGATTGGGGTGACCTCTATGCGGTTACGCTCGTCAGTGATTTCGCTCCAAAGCATATCCTTGAGCGCGGTGATTCCGGTCCCGGTGACGGCAGAGATAAACACGTATGGGAGCCCCTCGGGGAGGTCGGGGATAATCTCGGCCTTCAGCTCATCATCGAGCATATCGCTCTTTGAGATGGCCAGCACACGGGGCTTGTCGGCAAGCTGGGGGTTGAACTTCTCCAACTCGGCCGCCAGCACTTCATACTGCTGTTTGATATCGTCGGCATCGGCCGGCACCATAAACAGCAACACGGCATTGCGCTCAATGTGGCGCAGGAATCTCAACCCGAGCCCTCTCCCCTCGCTGGCCCCCTCGATGATGCCGGGAATGTCGGCCATCACAAACGAACGGCCGTCACGATACTCCACTATGCCAAGCTGCGGTTCCATAGTGGTGAAGGGATAGTCGGCAATCTTGGGGCGGGCGGCGGAGATGGCCGAGAGAAGAGTCGACTTGCCGGCATTGGGAAAGCCCACAAGGCCCACATCGGCAAGCAGCTTCAGCTCCATGATGATGCTCTTCTCAATGGCGGGCTCGCCGGGCTGTGCATAGCGTGGAGTGCGATTGGTAGGGCTTTTGAAGTGCCAGTTGCCCAGACCGCCGCGGCCGCCGCGGAGCAGCTTCACCTCCTCGCCGTCTGCTGTCACCTCGCAGAGAAATTCGCCGGTTTCGGCATCGAACACCACTGTTCCGCACGGCACATCGACAGTGACATCCTCGCCATCTTTGCCGAATGAGCGCCCTCCACTGCCGCTCTCACCGTTGCCGGCAAAGATATGACGACGATAGCGCAACGGAAGGAGGGTCCACATATGGGCGTTGCCACGCAGGATGATGTGGCCGCCACGGCCGCCGTCGCCGCCGTCAGGACCTCCCTTGGGCACATATTTGGCACGATGAAAATGACGCGACCCCGCCCCCCCTTTTCCGGAGCGACAGAGCACTTTGACGTAGTCTATGAAATTTGATTCTGCCATAGGTGTGATTTTTTTGAGGAGTGGATGTAGGATCCGTGTGGTGTTTATTCGTCGTCGTCGTCAATGTCGAGAAAATCAAAGTCCCAGCCGTCGGAGTCGGTCATCGACTCGGTGAAGCGTGAGAGCTCGCGCCCCTCGCGCTTGGTGGGCCTGCCGAGCCCCTTGCGGCGATCGATAAATCCGGATATGCGCACCACATCCAGAAGGTCGAGTTGACTCTGCGGCGTGATATTTTCCATATACTCGGGCACCAGCTTTGCCCCGAGGCGATTCTGAGCAAGCGCCTTTACACGAAACGAATAGGTGACCGGGGGTTTTCTGACGTCAATCACATCACCCACCTTAATGGTGCGCGAGGGCTTGACAGGCACCCCGCCCATCACCACACGCCCTTTCTTACAGGCATCTGTGGCTATGGTGCGTGTCTTGAACACTCGCATAGCCCACAGCCATTTGTCTATCCTGACTTCTGCCATTGCGACGGGAATTATTTGTTGTTATATTGGCACATTGCAGTCTGAATTCCTGCCAGGCAGAAGGTTTTGACCGCTTCGACGGCCACTTTGACGCGTTCGGGCATAGCGTCCGCCTGTTCGGGCGTAAAGCGGCCCAACACGTAATCCACCTGAGTGCCGCGTGGAAAATCGTTGCCGATACCGAAACGGAGGCGCGGATAGGCCTGTGTGCCGAGCATCGCAGCTATATTTTTGAGTCCGTTGTGTCCGGCATCGCTCCCCGAGGGCTTGAGCCTGACGGCTCCGAAGGGGAGGGCAATGTCGTCAACTATCACGAGTATCTGCCCGACATCAACCCCCTCCTTCTCTTTCCAATACCTGACGGCATTGCCCGAGAGATTCATATATGTTGAGGGTTTGACGACGGTCAGCGTGGCGTTCTTGACCCGAATGTGGGCCACGTCGGCATAGCGCTCGGTGGCAAACACCCCTCCGGCGCCCTCCACCAAGGCATCTGCCACTATGAAGCCGGCATTGTGTCGGGTGCCTTCATACTCGCCGCCTATGTTTCCGAGACCCACTATGAGATATTTCATAATCAAGTGTATTCGTTTGAAAACACCCCCACAGGGTCCCTGCGGGGGTGTCGATACTTTGCAGTTGAGAGTGAGCCGACAGGCTTACTTGCCTGCGGCAGCCTGAGCACCGCGAGCAGCACGTGTCAGAGCAACGGCGCAGACAACGGCGTTCTTGGCATTGACAAGCTCAAGGCCCTCAAAGTGGAGGTCGCCAATCTGGAGAGTCTTGCCAAGACCGAGGTGGTCAACGTTGATGACCACACGCTCGGGAATATCTGTGTAGGGAGCCTTAACCTTGATTTTCTTCATCGAGAGGTTGAGCTTACCACCGGCCTTCACGCCCTCGGCGTGGCCTTCGAGCTTAACGGGCACTTCGATTACCACAGGCTTCTCCTTTGACACCTCGAGCAGGTCGATATGGAGGATATCGTCCTTTACGGGGTGGAACTGGAGGTCCTTGAGCACTGCCATACGGGTCTCGCCATTGACGGTGAGCTCTATGGCATATACATCGGGGGTATAAACGAGCTTGCGCACATCATCCTGACGCACGATAAGGTCAGTGGTGATGAGCCCCTTGGTCTTGGTGTCGTTGATCTCCACCACCTTCTCGCCGGGCTTGAGTGTGCCGGTGAAGGGGAGGTCGACAATCTTGCCGCCGTTGAGCACAACGGGAATAAGATTCTTCTTGCGCAGCTCTTTGGCTGCCTTCTTGCCGAGGTCGGTGCGGGGCTCGGCGCTGAGCTTAAATGTCTTCATTTTGATTAATGATTTGGGGTTGTGTTACTAAAAATTAAGTTTGCTCCTTAATTTCCCATCACACGGGGATGCTAAAAAGCGCTGCAAAGGTAGCGATTTATCACGAAACCGCTACCTTGCGTTATAGATTTTTAACAATCGATTATTTCAGTGTGCCGTCGTTGGCAGCCTGAATCATCTTCTCGTTGGCCGAAATGTAGATCTCCACACGGCGATTCTGAGCCTGGCCCTCTTTGGTGTCGTTTGAGGCTATATAATCCTGCATCGGGAGCCCTTCGGCAGTCAGACGAGTGGCCGACACTCCGGAGTTGAGCAGATAATTGCGCACAGCCTCGGCGCGACCGGTGGAAACTCGCTGGTTCACCTCAAGCGTGCCGGTATTGTCTGTAAAGCCATAAATCTGCACATTGGTGTCGGGGTTAGAGTTGAGCGAAGCAGCAAACTTTGTGAGGTTTGTCTTAGCATCGGCACTCAGAGTGGTGCCGTTGGTGGGGAAGAGGATTCCGCCATCAAATGTCACCTTGATGGCTTGCAGGCCGTTCACGTCGGTGGTCTGTTCCACCTTGGCTTGAGCGGCAAGCTCTTCCTGCAGCTGTTTCTGCTGCTTGTCCATCTTCTGCCCGATGAGCACACCGGCGCCTGTTCCGACAGCTGCACCCACACCGGCTCCGATAGCAGCACCCTTGCCGCCTCCAATGAGTGCGCCGACAGCGGCTCCGAGGCCTGCGCCTCCGCCTCCGCCTATGAGCGCGCCCTTGCCGGTGTTAGTCATTGAGCCGCAACCCGTCATACCCATTCCAAGCACACACAGGGCGAGAGCGGGAATTCCTAATGTCTTCTTCAGTTTCATAACTTTTATTCTTTATTGTTTCGTATTCTGTGTTATCTGGCGGCAAAGTTAGCGTTTTTTACCGGATTTTCATAATTGCCATTAAAAAATCACCCGCTGTTTTCACCCCTCCGGTGAAAACAGCATCAAAATGTTAGCAATCTACCCAGCTTATCAGTCTACACAGTAAGCGTCGAGGGGGTTGTAGTCGTCGTCATCGTAGCCGGGTCGGCCGAAGGCTC
>JAFLRW010000008.1 GCA_022511285.1 Duncaniella sp. | reverse complement strand
AGAGTGACGTGGCAGGATGTGAGGAGGATGGCTTCCTTGAGCAGGCGACCGAAGGCGCGGTCGGACACGGGGAGTTGTTGCATGGCTTTGAGGGATTTATGATTTACCCTGCAAAGTTACAACCGCCTCATGGCCAAAATGGTGCGATAATGCCGATTATAGCGCCACAAAAATCAGCTCAATCGCTATTGATGGCGTTGAGTAAGCGGTGGCAGAGCCGCTCGTGGCGACGATTGAGGAATATCATCACTCCGTTGAAGATGGTGAGCTCAATGATGAAGTAGCTCCACGGAATCCCGGCAAACAGGGAGATAAAGAGGAAGATGGTGCGCCAGTTGAAGGTGAGGAAGTTTTCCCACTTGCATAGCGGGCGGCTTGCGTCAAGGAAGCACTCACGGAATGATGCAGGCACTTCGTCGTGCCACCGTGCGGCTATGGTCCGGCGCAAAGCCTGCATGGCGGGTGTTTCGGCCTCTTGGCTGCGAGTGTAAGCCGAGTAGCTGAGTGCTATGAGTTTGCGCAGAGGCGACCGGCGCCAGGTCATATCCTCGGCCTGACTCTCGAGTTGGGCCGAGGAATCGAGTTCGCTCCCGGCGTGCCCTTTGAGAAAAAAGAGATGAAACTGGCGATAATAGTCGGCCAGAGCAGCTTGCTTGGCATGGCAGATGCCGGCAAGAACTGCTATTGTCCACACTGTCCACGGATGAGCGGCCACCCAAGGTTGGGTGTGGACTGTGCGCAGACATATTGCTATGTATATCGACGCAAACCAAAAGTCGCCCGAGAGCCCGTCAAGAATTCTGCCAAGGCGCGAGTATCTCCCTGTGAGTCGTGCCAGCTGGCCGTCGGCCGAGTCAAAGGAGTTGGCCCATACAAGCAGGAACATCCCTATGACATTTACACTTAACGTCGTAGGATAGAAGCAGATGCCGGCTGCAATTCCTATAAAGATAGAAGCTAATGTGACGGCATTCGGGCTCACCCCGAGCCGGCGGAAGAGGATGGCCCAACCGAATCCTATCGGACGATAGAAGGCAAGGTCAATATGCTCCTCGGTGTCAAGGCTTTTGAGCGACTCGGCATACTGCTCTTTGAGCGAGCGCCGAGGAGGACGTTCGCCGTTGACCTCGCGCAGAAATGTCTCAGCCTGGCGGCAATCGTGGGTGGAATCAACGTCGAGAGCCTTGCTGAACTCAATGCCACACACCCTGACAGCGGTCTCGGCAGCAAGAATGCGCTGGAAGTCGCTGAGCGAGCCGGGATAGTCGCCCCGGGCCTCCACAGCTTCCAACGCCGCATTGGTGAGGCCATACACGCCGGCTGAAATCACCGCACCCTCGGCAAAAGGCTCTCCGCCGTAGTGATAGTCCGTCACTTCATTCCTTTCGCCAAGTCGGGCATAGAGTGGCGTCTCGTCGTCGATATGGCGCGTGAGGGCCATATTCACCTGCCCTTGCGGCATTCTCTCTACGAGGCCTACAAAGCGGGAGAACTCATCCGTAGGGAATACGGCATCGACCGTCATTGCCACAAAGGGGCCCTCCAGCCCTTCGGCGCCGATGCGGAGGGAGGTGTAGGAGTTGTCAGTGACGGCCGGGCGGATGCACAGCGGCGCCCCATCTGCCTGAAGCGTCTGAAGATACTCCACCAGCCCGGGCATCCTGGGATTGGCCACCACGGTGATGGTGCCGCAGCCGGGCACACTGCGCAGCACACCGATGAGTCGCCCTATCATAGGGCGACCCATCAGGGGCACAAGCGGTTTGGGGATATTCACTCCCTCGCTTGTAAACCGGGAGCCC
The DNA here is from genome assembly GCA_022511285.1 of Duncaniella sp. GTDB lineage: Bacteria > Bacteroidota > Bacteroidia > Bacteroidales > Muribaculaceae > Duncaniella. The sequence continues at coordinate 24,167 of JAFLRW010000008.1, read as the reverse complement.
ATCCCGGCAGCAAGGATGACGTAATTCATATTGCAGACAAAGTTACACCTTTTCGGCGACCTCTGCAAATCAGTACATAGGCGTGAATGGTGCGGTCTTGAAGAGGTGGCCGTTGGCTTCCCCCACATAATCGCGGCTCTTGGAGACATCGAGTTTCATCACAGAGGCTCCGGGACGCAGGTCGCATTTGCCAAGGTCGATGTAGAAGATACCGTTGTTGGTCACCACGTCGAAATAGTAACGCAAATCGCGCAGGTTGGCACCGGAACGCCACTGAGTGGCCGAGAGGTTAGCCTCGCCCGACGTATAGGTGTAGGGCACTGAGACATTAGCCATTATAGAGCGGAGTATCGAGTATCCGAGGTCGGCGTCGCCGGTCTTTTCCACATGGTTGTCGAAGAAATATCCGCGCACGAATCTGTCCGGCGAGGTCACTGTGCCGGGGAGCATATTGGTGCCGCCTATATTTTTCCAATAATCGTTGATGGCCGTCATTTTGGGATAGGAGGGGTCGTTGGTGAGCACCTGGAGGTCCTGACCCTCATAGATATTGATATTCCCGTGGTCAAACTCTACTATTGCCGAGCGTCCGGCGGCGTCGGTGATGCCCCAGTGGAGGGCGGAGACGGTGCCTCCGTCAAAGGTGGCGCCTGATATGTTGAAGTCGTGTTTCTTCAGCATTGCCACAGCCTCGGGTGTGTCCTTGCACATATCGAGAATCCAGGCAGGAAACATTGCCAGCGACATTGGCGGACGACCGTCAGTCTCGGGGTTGTTGTAGACGGTTCCTTTGCAGAAGAGACCGTTCACCACGAGCCCTTTTTCATTCATGCCCTCAGTGACGCCGCCATCATAGCTCACGGCATAGATGGCTCCGTAGCGCGAGGTCCACTCAACGGCGCCGGGCAGTGAGTGGCCCTTTTTGGCCATTCCTCGCGGATAGACATAGAGATTGGTGGGGATTGGGGTCTTCCAGTCAAGCGAGCGCCCTACGATGCGCAAGCTGTCTTGTCCCACATATAGCACTCTCGTGCAGGCGGATGATTCAGGGATGGCCCCCATAAGGGCTGCGGCGGCCAGGGCAGTGCCGGCTAAAATGCTGTTGAGTTTCATAACGGTTGTTCGGCTGTTCAAGATAATTTGTTGTTTATTTCCTCTATAACAACCGCCGCCGCCATTTGGTTTTAGGTGTATAAAACAAAAATTGATTGTCATCACGACAACCAATCTTTTGTTAACCTTAAATCTAATACCATGAAAAACACACTGCAAAGTTAGAGCCATTTTTGTATCCCCGCAAATATTTTGAAAGAAAATTTCTTGAAATTAACATTATTTCACACTAATATGCTTTTTTATCTCTATTTTGGTGGAATTTTGACAAATTTACGCCGGATTTTTGACAATTTGCCAGCAACCCTCACGCCCCATCTTGACTTTACAGATTTTTTTTATTACTTTTGTATCCTTAGAACTCTTAATATCTTTATGACTACTCCTCCCGACGAAATAACCGACACCCTTTCCGAACTCGCGGAGCACTATGACCCGAAAGTGATAGTTGACACCTCTGACGACACCGTGCGCCATCAGTTGCGCGGGATGTATCAAAGCTGGTTCCTCGACTATGCCAGTTATGTGATTCTGGAGCGTGCCGTTCCGCATATCGACGACGGGCTCAAACCTGTGCAGCGTCGAATCCTTCACGCCATGCGTCTGCTCCACGACGGAAGATTCAACAAGGTGGCCAATATCGTGGGCCACACTATGCAGTTCCATCCCCACGGCGACGCCTCTATCTACGAGGCTCTCGTGCAGCTGGGACAGAAGGAATTGCTCGTCGACACCCAGGGCAACTGGGGCAATACCCTCACCGGAGCGGGGGCGGCAGCCGGACGATATATTGAGGCGCGACTCTCGGCTTTCGCCTTAGATGTGGTGTTCAACCCCAAAGTCACCGACTGGACCCTCAGCTACGATGGCCGCAAGAAGGAGCCAATCACGCTGCCGATGAAATTTCCGCTACTCCTGTTTCAAGGCGTGGAAGGCATTGCCGTGGGGTTATCGTCAAAGATTCTCCCCCACAACTTCAACGAGATTATTGATGCCGCCGTGGCCCATCTCCGCGGAGAGGAGTTCACCCTCTATCCCGACTTCTTCACAGGTGGCGCCATCGACGTGTCGCGCTACAACGACGGTGAGCGCGGCGGTGCCGTGAAGATTCGAGCTAAGATTGAAAAAATTGACAACAAGACCCTTGCCATCACCGAAATCCCCTACGGAAAGACAACGGCCACACTCATCGAGTCAATAATCAAGGCGGCAGAGACCGGCAAAATTAAAATTCGAAAGGTCGAGGACAATACATCGGAGAGCGCCAACATACTGGTCCACCTGCAGCCCGGCACATCTTCTGACCGCACCATTGATGCGCTTTATGCCTTCACCGACTGCGAGTTGTCTGTGTCGCCCAACTGTTGTGTCATCTCCGACAACAAACCTCATTTCCTCGGCGTGAGCGACGTGTTGCGCCACAATGTGGACCACACGCGCGACATCATTCGCCGCGAGCTTGAAATCCGCCTTGGAGAGGTGCGCGAGCAGCTCCATTTCGCCTCGCTCGAGCGCATTTTCATTGAAAAGCGCATCTACAAGGAGAAAGGCTACGAGGAGAGCGAGAGCCGTGAAGAGGCCGTCGCCCACATCCGCTCCCGCCTCGAAAAATATATCAAAGCCCCCATCCGGCCCATCACCGACGACGATATCATTCGCCTGTTTGAAATCAAGATGGGACGCATCCTCAAGTTTAACGCTCGTCGCAGCGAGGAGCAGATAGCTCTCTTCAATGAGCGCATTGCCGAAATTCAGGGCCATCTCGCCTCGCTGACCGACTACACCATCAGCTGGTTCCTATCCCTGAAGGAGAAATATGGCGACGCCTTCCCGCGAATGACCCAGATTCGCAATTTCGACAATATCCAGGCCGCCACTGTGGCCGAGGCCAACGAAAAACTCTACATCAACCGCGACGAGGGCTTCATAGGCACAGGGCTGAAGAAAGATGAGTTCCTCTGCTCCTGCTCAAGCATCGACGATGTGATTATATTTTATCGCGACGGATCGTACAAGGTGGTGCGAGTGGCCGAAAAGCTTTTCATCGGAAAGGGGGTCATCCACGTGGGTGTGTTCAAACGGAAGGACGAGCGCACCGTCTACAATGCCATATATCAGAACGGAAAGGACGGACCATACTACATGAAGCGCTTTAAGGTCACCGGCATCACTCGCGACAAGACCTACAATCTCTCCCAAGGGCTCCCGGGCTCGAAGGTCAACTGGTTTACCGCCAACTCCAACGGCGAAGCCGAGATTGTGAGAGTGGTGCTCAAACCCAAACCGCGCCTCAACAAGCTCCAGATTGATGTAGACTTCTCCACGCTCGCCATCAAGGGGCGCGGCTCCATAGGCAATATTGTCACTCGCAACGAGGTCCACCGAATTTCCCTCAAAGAAAAGGGCGGGTCCACATTAGGCGGACGCGATGTGTGGTTCGACCACGACGTTAACCGCCTCAACTACGACGGCCGCGGCGACCACCTCGGCGATTTTAATTCCGGCGACCTCATCCTCGTAATTCTCAAGGATGGTTCATATTACACATCCTCCTTCGATTCCTCCAATCATTATCCCGACAATATCCTGCGTATTGAGAAATTCGAACCCGGCAAAGTCTGGACTGCCATCCTCAACGATGCCGACCAAGGCTTCCCATATCTCAAGCGCTTCACATTCGAACCCTCCGCACGCTCGCAACGCTGGCTCAGCGACAATCCCGCATCGTCACTCATTGCCTTGAGCGACATCGAGGGAGTGCGTTGGGAGTTATCCTTTGGCGGTGCCGACTCCTTCCGCCCGGCCGTTGAGATTGTGGCAAGGGAGTTTATTGCCGTCAAGTCGTTCCGCGCCAAGGGGAAACGCCTCACCACGTGGACCATCGGCGAGCTTTCAGAGCTCGAACCGCTCCCGGCCGACGATTCGCCCCTGCCCGACTCTTCTGAGATATCTGACCCCGCAGAATCCCCGACCACCGCTGACTTTACCGAGCAGAGCGACGAGGAGATTCGAGATGAAATCATAGGCCAACAAAGGCTCTTCGAATGATGCGCTTCATATCCATTCTCTGCCTTCTGTCGTGCCTGCTCCCACTGAGCGCCACTGAGCCGGCCGAGCGCCCGGTCACGGCATCATATATGATTGGTGCAGGCTCCTCACGCCTGGCCGACACTTACCTATCCCCCTTGAGCTACTCAGGATGGCACACCGAGGTGGCCTACTCGCGGATGCAGGCTCCACGCCTCAACCCCGAGCGCCTTACCATGACCGTGGATGTCAACCTCGGACTCGACCGTGCGCTCAACCCGGCACGAAATGCCACTATGTGGGGGCTGTTGCTTCACGCCGAGTGGGGGCTGTTGCGCCGCTGGGCACTCCCCGGTGCAGTCACCCTCGCCGCCGGAGGGAGCGTTGCCGCCGAGGGCGGTGTGCTCTACAACTCGCGCAATGGCAATAACCCCGCCTCAGCCAAAGGTGCCGCGACTCTCAATTTCGCTGCCTTAGCCGCCTGGCACACCCACATCGGCCGCATTCCTCTCACGCTCTCTTACCACACTTCTATCCCTCTCGTCGGCGCATTCTTCGCCCCCGACTATGGCGAGCTATATTATGAAATATATCTCGGCAACCGCTCCGGACTTGTTCATGCCGCCTGGCCGGGTTCCTACTTCCGCTTTGACAATCTTCTGGCCGCCGACATCAGGCTCGGAAGGGCCACATCCCTACGCCTCGGCTACGGCGCGCGAGTATTCTCCTCAAAGGCCTCCGACATCGTCACGCGCAACATTTCCCACTCATTCATAATAGGCGTCAGCGGCTCCTGGATTTCCCTCGGCTCCCCGGCTAAACGCGTCATTAACGCCTACTGACCATCTCTCAACCACACTCTTATATGCTCCGCCTCATCCCTATCCTGCTCTTGCTCATCACACTCCCGGCCTGCCACTCCATTGACGATGACAATTGGACAAACGACCCCAAGGGCAACTTCGAGGCCCTATGGTCAATCCTCGACAGCCACTACTGCTTCTTTGCCGACAAGGGGGTGGATTGGGATAAGGTCCACACCCGATACCGCGCCCGCCTATCCGACAAGATGACCTCGCAAGAGCTCTTTGACCTCTGCTCTGAGATGCTCGACCTGCTCCGCGATGGCCACGTGAACCTGTCCACACCATTTGCTACATACTATTATAAGAAATGGTGGAGCGACTATCCACAAGACTTCTCCCTGCGCCTCATCGAGCAGAGCTATTTCAATTTCAACTATCGCCAGTCTGCCGGAATGCTCTACGGCTTTCTGGCTCCCAACGTCGGCTATATCCGCATAGCCTCCTTCTCAGCCACCCCCGGCGAGGGCAACCTCGATGCGGCCCTTTCCTACCTCTCAACAGCCACCGGGCTCATCATTGACATCCGCGACAACGGCGGCGGCGAACTCACCGGAGTGGAAACCATCGTGGCCCGTTTCATTGACCGCCCCACTCTCGTGGGCTACATATCCCACAAGACCGGCCCGGCACACGATGCTTTCTCCTCGCCGTATCCAATAGTCTACAATCCCGCGGCCCCAGGACGAGTGCGATGGGGCAAACCGGTGGTAGTGCTCACCAATCGCTCAACATTCTCGGCTGCCAACAATTTTGCCTCCGTGATGGCTGCGCTCCCGCAGGTCACACTCGTAGGAGCCGTCACAGGCGGCGGTTCAGGCGTGCCATTTTCCTCAGAACTCCCCTGCGGCTGGAGTGTCCGGTTCTCGGCCTGCTCTATGCTCGATGCAGCAGGCCGTTCCACCGAGCAAGGTGTCACCCCCGATATCCCCGTCACCCTCTCTCCCGACGACGCCCTCCGCGGCATTGACACCATCCTCGAGCGCGCCATACAGGTGATCACTCAATAAAAAAGCAAGGGTGGACCGGTGGAATTCGGCTCACCCTCGCTCAAGCGAATATCAATTATCTATTCATCACTTCACGGCAATCTTCTTTGTGCCTCGCTGCGTGCTGAGGATGTAAAGTCCGGCGGGAAGAGTGTTGACGTCGTCTCGAGAGGCTCCGTGCATCACTTTTACACCCTGCAGATTGTACACATCGGCCGGACCATCCTCCTCCGGGTTTTCTGCCTCTATATCCTCAATGGATGTGTAGGGGGGCAGGTCTTCTAATATATTGCCGAAATTTTGCCAATAATTTAGATAGGTGACGGAGAGATATGCCCGGAGGGTCCCCGCCGGGATATGAAGTGTGGCATTTTGTACTATCGTACCATCAAACTGCGGATTATTGTAATGGGCATCCAGTTGTGCCATCACGGGGGGAGTCATCGCATAGGAATACACATCTGTCAGCTGCATGCAAAAGGCGAACGAACCCGATGAGATAAGCTCCACGTTCGGACCCAATATCACTGTCTTTACATTGGAAAATTTGGCGAAATTAGTGGGCGTTTTTCTGACTGTGGATGGCAAGCGAATTTCTTCAATATCCGGACAATTGAAAAAGATTTCTTTCCCCATTTCAAAGTCACTCTCAGGCAGTTTCAGCGTTTTTAATTTGCTGGCGGCAAAACACCCGGAGCCCAAAACTTTCACTGTCTCAGGAATCTCAATATATTCGAGTCCACAGGCGAAAAATGCCTCTTCGCCAATCGCTGTGACCTGTGCGGGAATCGTATAGCTCTTCAAGTTTATACAATCTTTCAACATTCCGGCCGGAATCTCTGTCATTGTTTTAGGAAGTTCGGGAAATGATGTGATCTTCCCACTGCCGCTAAATGACGACCCGAGTTTCTCAAGTGTGGACGGGAACACAATTTCAGATAGCTCATTGCCTTTGAAACAATCGTCTTCCAACACTTTGACACCTTCAGAAATTGTCAACTGAGACAATGACTTGCATCCGCTGAACATCCTGGCGGGCACCACGGTCAGTTGAGCGGGAATCACAAGCGACTTTACGCTTTCACATCCTGAAAAAACGCCGGTCCCGTATTTCACCTCACGCTCAGGCAATTTTATCTCGGCGAGAGAGGCACAGCCATAGAAGGCGTCGTCGCCCACCGAAAGCAATGAATTCGGGAGACTGAGTTCGGCAAGCGACTGGCAGCCATAGAAAGCTCCGGCGTCTATCTCTTTAAGCCCTTCAGGAAGAATGGCTTTGCTGATGGATGTTTGACCAAACGCTTCTTCACCTATCGTGGTAAGTGAGGACGAAAAGTTGACATCCTTCAGCTCGTAGTCATACTGAAACGCTTGCGCCTTGATTCTCTTTACTGTCTCGGGGAGGGTCACCGACGTCAGGTATTTACTACCCGAGAAGGCTTGTTCTCCTACTGCCACAACAGTGTAGGTCTTGCCTTCATAGGACACCGTTTCGGGAATAACCACATCACCGATGTAAACAAACGTTCCTTTACTCACCTCCACACCATCGTCTACAAACGAATAGTAGTTTCCATCAACCTCAAAGTCAAAGGCTGATACATTGAACACTGTCAGCAAGCAGATGCTCAATTATAAGAGACTTGTCGTAATTGTTTTCATTTTGTATTGTTTATTGTTATGTTGGTGGAATATATTTTTCGCAAATTTATTACAAATTTTTAAAAGTTAATAGTGGGGGGGTGAAAAATTGTTAAAAACTGTAATATAATTGAAGTTTAGGTTAGATGGAAATACCGATGGAAATGAAAAAATCTCCATTAAGCCCCGCCACAACTATTGAGGGAACTGTGCACAAAAACAAAGGGGGATAATTTCTTTCGCCGGCAGCGCGGCGACAGATACACGCGTCAAACCCTGCAACTCTGTCCAAATCCCGCAGAGCAGCAGTAATAGAATAATCTTTCAAATGGTTCCATACTCTTCAGTTGGTTGTTAAAAGGTTAATAAATTACGAAGAGGCGAACTATAAGGATGCTGCAAAGGTAATGGATAAAGTCAGATTTTCCAAACAAAAACCAAAGAAAATGCACTTTCACCGCTATTGACAAGTTTTGACAAGTTCGACTGTGATTTAGATGCGAAATATTTTTGTGGAAAAAATTTTTGTTATACCTTTGTAATAGTATTACGCCTTTCTACAAAGAAAATGATCCCCAAGATAATCCACTATTGTTGGTTTAGTGGCGAGCCAATGCCCCCTGAAGTGTTAGACTGTATTGCATCGTGGCGTCGCTTTTGTCCGGATTGGGAACTGCGTCTATGGGATATGGATGCAATCCGAGACATTGACAACCGCTTTATGCGCGAGGCGCTCAGCGTAAAGAAATGGGCATTTGCCGCCGACTATGTGCGTGTCTACGCCGTAGAACGCTATGGAGGAGTATATCTCGACACTGACATAAAAGTCATCGCCCCACTCGACCAACTGCTTGATTGTAGTTTCTTTACAGGCCGAGAGGAAATCTTAGCTTATGATAATTCATTCACAACCGGTCTTACGGGCCATTGTTTCGGCGGAGAGAAAGGGCATCCATTCTTGCGCGACTGCCTAACATATTATGAGAACCAGCCGTTCATATACTCTACCTCCCCAAGACTGCCTGATGTTTTAAAGTACAATTTACGCATTGCGCCTTTAATTCAAGCATTAATAGCGGCATATAACTACGGCTATAACTCAAATGTGATGGCCGATTACAGACAGGATATTAAAGAAGGAATTGTAGTTTATCCTCCGGATGTATTCACCAACAACAATGCAATCTCGCAAAACACTCTGACCGTGCATCTTTGCTTCGGGTCATGGCGACAACAGAACTCTACACCGACAGACGACAACTTTCAGCCGCCGGCTATCTCGTTGTGGCGAAAAATTATCAGCCGTTTTAACCTTAGAGCCCGTTTTGTGCGGTTGCTTCGTCGGATGGGATATGTTGCAGTGCGTGTGGGTTAGCCCCATGTTGCCGCTAACAGCTTAGCATAATCATAATTCCTCTTCCTAAACTTTATTTTAAAGTTGGGGGTGGAGGAGTTTGTTGACGGCTACATAAAAATCTTTGAGCATGGCTGAGGCAGGGGTGATGAACGGTTTTACTTCGTCCGGGACCGGGGGAGCTATTACGTTGAGGCTCTGCCTGTGGCAGTCGATGTCTATTCGTTCGCCCATCCGCAGCGGCTCTCCGTCGAGATGCGCAGGACCGTCCGAGGTTCGAGTTATGGAGAGCGATGGGGTGCGAAATGTGTGGATGAGAACGTTTTTTTCAATCATGCCCGTCAGCAGGTCAAACCCGACTATAGCTGTTGAAAAGGGATTGCCGGCGTGGACTATCGTGACATCAAGCAGTCCGTCGTCAATGACGGCTTTCGGGGCAATGTAAGCATTGTTGCCATATTGCGATGCATTGCACACAGCCACCAGAAAGGCCTCTTCAGTCAATGTTTGGCCGCCGGCTGTGATTGTATAGCGCTCGGGGCGGAATTTTGCATAGGTCTGAAAAGTGCTCTGTATATATGTCAGTTTGCCACGTGTCTTCTTGCGGGCAAATTCCTCGCTTACCGCCGCGTCAAACCCCACGCCAAATGTGCAGAAAAATTTCCGGCCATTTACCATTCCATAATCTATGGGCATAGGCTTATGCTCGGTCAGCACCTTAACTCCCTCACGTATATCTACCGTTATGCCAAGGTGGCGGGCCAACCCGTTGCCCGAGCCGCAGGGGATAATTCCCAAAGCTGTGGAGCGATTGCACAGCGCACCGGCAGTCTCATTGACAGTACCGTCTCCTCCGGCGGCAAATACGGCGTCATAGCCCTTATCGGCAGCTTCAGCGGCAAGACGCGTGGCGTCTCCGTGACAGCGCGTATAGACAGTTTCTATTTCCCATCCTTTAGGCCCGAGTTGGTCCTCTACGTAGCGGTCAAGCCCCTCTTTGCTTGCCGTTCCGGATATAGGATTGATTATAAGACGAGCCTTCATAGATTGGGTCGGAATTATTCAGTAAAGGTGGAAGAGGGATGATTTCAGATAGTGACACGCCGTGTCGACGTATCCGTTTTGAGGATATATATCCCTTTTGCCGAGATTTTCATCCTATGTGTGCCGGGAGTTAATGTGTCGGAATTAATGAGCTGTCCCAAAATGGTGAACACCTTGACTGTGACGCGTTCCTGACACACCACGTATATATATCCGTCGCGCACGGCCACCTCCAACTGGTCAGCACCCGCACGGCTCTCCACGGCCACACTTCCTTGCGGGGGTGAATTGACACCCTCCCATCGAGGTGTGGCTCCATAGGCTGCCATCCGGCACACCAACAGCAGAAAGAGAGACAATAGGATTCGAGTCATAGATTTTGCAAAATTAGTCATTTTCTCATTCACTTCCAAACGCCCTGTGTCCACATTTACCTCATTGATTGCATTTCAACGAGGCGTGTGTAGTAGCCGTTGAGGGCGAGGAGGTGGGAGTGAGTGCCACGCTCCACAATGCGGCCTTCGTGGAGCACACAAATCATATCGGCGTTGCGTATGGTGGAGAGGCGGTGGGCGATGACGAGGGTGGTGCGATTCCGCATCAGTGTTTCGAGGGCCTCCTGTACAAGTTTTTCGCTCTCAGAGTCGAGGGCCGACGTTGCCTCGTCGAGGATGAGAACGGGGGGATTCTTAAGGATGGCGCGCGCTATAGAGATGCGCTGGCGCTGTCCGCCCGAAAGGCGACATCCGCGGTCGCCTATCACGGTGTCATATCCCTGCTCTGTGGCGATGATAAACTCGTGGGCATTGGCTATCTTGGCGGCCTCAATCACCTGTTCCATCGTGGCTGAGGGAACGCCAAAGGCTATGTTGTTGAATATCGTGTCGTTGAATAGGATTGCCTCCTGGTTGACATTGCCCATCAGCGAACGAAGGTCGTAGACACTGAGTTCCCTGACGTCAATTCCGTCGATAGTGATACTGCCGCTATCCACATCGTAGAAGCGGGGCAGAAGGTCGGCAAGTGTGGATTTCCCGGAGCCGCTCTGTCCCACCAAGGCCACCGTAGCGCCCGGTGGGATGACGAAGGAGACATCGGAGACAACGTCGCGCTCGGAATTGTAGGCAAACGTGACGTGGTCATATCTGATTTCGCCTCGGAGGTCCTGAATGCTCCGGGGATGCTCCGGCGAGCGGATGGGATTGACGGCCGAGAGGATGGCATCAACTCGCTCCATGGATGCAAGGCCTTTCTGGATGGCATAGAGAGCTTTTGAAAGGTCTTTTACGGGATTTATGATGGAATAGAAGATTACAAGATAGTAGATGAACGAGGCTGCGTTCATTGTCGATGAGCCGGAGAGGATGAGCATTCCGCCGAAGGTGAGGAGGATTGCAATGGTGATGGTGCCGAGAAATTCGCTCATAGGATGAGCCAACGCCTGGCGCCGCTGCACGGAGCGTGTGGTGGCAAAAAACTGATGATTGACACCGTGAAAACGATGTTCCACCTTGTGCTCGGCATTAAAGGCTTTAATCACTCGCAGTCCGCCAAGGGTCTCTTCAATAAGGCTCATCAGCATTCCCCACTGCTGCTGGCCTTTGAGCGATTTGCGTTTCAGCTTCTTGCCCACGCGCCCCATGATGGTGCCCGCGATGGGGAGGAGGATAAACACAAAAAGTGTGAGGCGCCAGCTTATGGCTATCATCATCCCGAGACAGACAATAATCATTATGGGGTTTTTGAACAACATATCGAGCGACGCCATGATGGAGTTTTCAATCTCGGCCACATCGCCGGTCATTCTCGCCATTACATCCCCCTTGCGTTCGTTGGTAAAGTAGGAGATCGGGAGGCGCACTATCTTATCGTAGACATGATTGCGGATGTCGCGCACAATTCCCGCGCGCATCGGGATGATGAAGTAGGAGCTGAGATAGGTGGTGCCGGTTTTGAATGCTGTCATCACCACAAGCATTGCGGCCAAAGCACCAAGCGTGGCCACCGGCCCCCAGGATGCTATACACTGTTGGGTGTACCAATAGAAATTGTTGATACATACATCCTTGAACGAGGCGCTCCCTAAGGGCATGAACGAGTAAGTGGCCTCGCGCACATTGAAAAGCATCTCCAGAATGGGGATGATTAGGGCAAACGAAAACAGGGTGAGAAAGGCCGCAAGGAAGTTGAAGATTATGTTGAGGATAAGATGCCTCTTATATGGGGGCACAAACCGGGCCAACAGTTGCCAAAGTTCTTTCACGATGTGTGGGGGGATTGTGTGTGTGGGGAGTACGGGTGATAATGGAGAGGTCTGACCCCTTAAAAGCCCGCGCCGACCGTGGAGGCCGAGGCAGGCTTGTATTGGTGGAGGATTGATTTTGTTAACGAGTGATTACTCCTCAGTGCCGGCAGCGACAGGAGCAGCGGGAGCCTCGGCGGCGGGGGTGTCAAAATTGCCCGGGACGGTCTGCTCTGTGGGTGCATTGACCTTCACGCGCGAGCCGGAGTTAATGGCTTTAGGCATGCAGAAGGTAGAGAGAATGGCGAGCACACAGATGATGCCGGCGAGCGACCAGGTGAGCTTCTCAATGAAACTGTTGGTGCGACGCACGCCCATAATCTGGTTTGAGCCTGCAAATGACGACGAAAGACCGCCTCCCTTTGACTTCTGAACGAGGACAACGCAGATGAGCAACACTGCACAAATGAGGGTGAGAACTATGAGTACGACGTACATAAATCTATATGTGTTTATATGATTATTTATTGTTTTTACGCTCCTCTATCAACTTTAATTTAGCGAGAAAGCGTAATTGGTCTGCAAAGTAAGCACTTTTTTTTGGATTATTCAAACTTAGAGAGGAAATAATTTCAAAAGCCTTGTCGTAGCGGTGCTGGCGGATATATATTTTGGCAAGACTTTCGGAGAGGGAAGAGTCTTCGTGAGGTGTTGTGCGCGGAGTGGCCGGAATTATCGGTTCGGGCTCCCGCAGGGGCACCACGGGCTCCACTTTTTCCAACGGCTCGACGGGCGGCACCTGCTCCGCCGCCGGCTCGGGGAGTTGCTTCTCTTCCTGCTCAAGGAGCGCCATATAGTCGGGCGGCACAGGATTGAATATCAAGCGTTCAAGCAGAGCCTCCTCAGCAGGGTCAGAGTTGCCATAAGTGTCGAGAAATTTAGTTATGGCATCGGCCGTGGTCACACGGCAGTCCTCAGCCGGATAGAATCGGAGCAGCTGCTCAGTTGATGGGGATGAGAGCATAAAAAGCGAGCGGGCATCGGGCGAATTGAGGGCTATGAGATTCATCAGCCTACGCCGCAACTCCTCCGACAGCTCGGAGCCGCCACGACGCAGGGCCACAACGGCCGGAAGCGTAAAGAAGGGATATGCCGCTACCACATCGGCCACATCGGCAGGGTCAGGCATAGCGGCGGGGGTGGCGAGGGCGGCGGTGATGCGTGCTAAGGGGGTGGACATAACAATATGCAGGGTGGTGATGTCAGGGTTACCAGTTGCCGAGGGTGGCGTTGAATATAAGGTCGACAAGCTCCTCGGAGATTTCGGAGCAGAGCTGGTCCTGGACGTCGGTGAGCATCTCCGACGAGTCAAAGTCGCGATAGGCACTGAATGTCTGGTCAAGATCCTTCCCCTCCTGGCGATTGTCGGTGTAGCGCACACGCACCTGAATGGTCAGACGGGTTTTTGATGCATAAGCATTCTCGGTGACGGCCTGCGGCGAGAGGCTGTATCCTGTAATTTCCCCCTCAAGCGAGAGGTCGGCCGAGCCGTTGTCCACCGTGCGCAGGCGCGTATTGCTTGAGATATAATCGAGGAGATCGTTCTCAAACGTCTGCTGCAGGGGCGGATACACCAAAGCCGCACGTATAGGAAAGTCAGAAACATAGATGGTCTTATAGACGCTATAGTCTATCGCCGCTCCATTGAGGGTAAACTTAATGGAGCAGGCACTCAGCACTATCAAAAGCAGGCTGACGGCGGCTATTCGCAACTGAAACAGGACTTTCATCACTGCAAAATTACTATTTTCCCAACACTCTGCCAAATTTTGCAGAACATCAACGCATCGGGCTTTTTGAGCAGCTAATTATTACACATTATACGAAATAAAATCGTAAATTTGCACAATTATAAACCTACACCCACCTCTCCCCGCACAAATGAAACCAGCCAAAGCAATCCTTGCACCCCTTCTGACGGCACTAAGTATTTCACTCAGCGCGCTCAGTGCCTCCGGCGGCGACGACATCATAGTGGCCGGAAGCGTCAAAGACACCTCCGGCAAGAAAGCCTTAGCCGGCGCAAGCATCGTGGTGCCCGGCTCTAATATCGGCACCGTCACCAATCGCGACGGGCGCTTTACACTCCGCATCCCTGACAGTATTCCCTCACCCGGCATCCGGGCTGAACATATAGGCTACCAAAGCCTCTATCTCGACTCCGAGACATTAACCTCCTCGCGCCAACCGCTTGCCATACTGCTCACCCCGGCAGCCAAGGCTCTTGACGAGGTGGTGGTGCGCGGCATCGACCCCCGCTCTCTAATAGAAAGTGCCATTGACAAAATTCCGCTCAACTATCCCTCAGCCAAAGGAAGATACACCGCATTCTATCGCGAAACCATCCAAAAAGGGAGCAGATATGTAGGGGTGACCGAGGCCGTCACGGATATCATCAAAAACCACTATCGCCACCGCTCCACTGCCGGCGACCGGGTGAAAATCGTGAAAGGGCGACGACTGATGAGCCAGCGCGGCAGCGACACTATAGCCGTAAAGATAGTAGGCGGGCCTACTGCTCCGGTGACGTTTGACATAGTGAAAAACGAAGACATCCTCTTCAGCCGCGACGAACTTGACTATTATGATTTCAGCATGGAGACCGGAACGGTTATTGACGATCGCCCCCAATATGTGGTCAGCTTCAAGCCAAAGGTGAAGGTGGACTATCCCCTCAACATTGGCAAGGTGTGGATAGACCGCGAGACCCACACCTTCACCCGTGCAGAGTTTGCTCTCGACGTGTCAGACAAGGATAAAGCCACTCGAGTGCTCCTCTACCGCAAGCCTCGCGGCCTGAAGTTCAAGCCACAGGCTGTTGAATTTACCGTCACCTACCGCTATCAGGACGGCATATCCTACCTTAATTACATCAGCACACGCACCAGATTCAAATGCGACTGGCGACGGAGGCTCTTTTCGTCGGCCTACACTGCAAGTGTAGAGATGGTGATGATAGACCGCCTCGACAATCCCACTGACGGGATAGCGCGCAGCGAAGCCGCCGGACACCGCGACATCTTCTATGACATTGTCGACTCCTTTTCTGACCCCGACTTTTGGAAAGACTACAACATCATAGCCCCGACCGAATCGCTCGAAAAAGCGGTGGATAAACTGCGCAAATCGCCCGACTGAACCACCTCCTACCAGACCGAAGACGGTGTAACCCAAGAGTGCAACCGCTCCGTGGTAGGTTATTGTGGCGGCTTTCGAACCCCCGACACCGGCCGAGGAGCGCGAGCGACGAACGGCCGGTGTCGGTGGATGATCAAATGCGAAAATTTTGATGCGGTTGCTATTGAGTTATACTCACAGGTCGTGTGAGAACGAGAGTATCTGCAAGGTTAATTGTCCTCGGTCGGGTGGAACCAATCAGAAGATGTGGGGAGTTCGGATTTGGTTGCATTATCGTATTCTTCTCCATGTTGTGATGCGTCAAGGCCCACTTTTTCGTTCCATCCAGATACCCTCATAGGTATTATTTTGTCTGTAATCCAATATAGAGCGAGACTCATGCCGAAAGTGTAGATGAACACTCCCACCATTACAATAATATGGTTAAAGAAAAACTCTGAGCGTGAAATCATGTCGCCGTTTTCTGATGCCGCAAAGAAATCGTAGGCAAAGATGCCAGTAAGAAGAGTCCCTAATATGCCTCCAATGCCGTGTGTTGGGAATACATCGAGAGCATCGTCAAGCACTTTAGAGTAGCCTTTGAAGTTGACGGCAGTGTGGCAGCACAGGGTAATGAACAGGGCTATGAATATGCTTTGTCCGGCGGTGACCCATCCTGCCATAGGCGTAATGGCCACTAATCCTACTACGGCACCGATAGCCGCACCCATGGCTGAGGGTTTGTGTCCTCTTACAGCATCAAGGGCTATCCATGTGATCATTGCTGTAGCGGCTGCCGTATTGGTGTTGAGGAATGCCGAGATTGCTATGCCGTCAGCTGCAAGCGAGCTGCCGCCGTTAAATCCGAACCATCCCAACCAAAGCAGTGCAGCCCCAAGAAGAACGAAGGGAACATTTGCAGGCTTGTTGTCGACATCTTTACGCTTGCCAAGAAATATAGCTCCCGCAAGAGCTGCGATTCCGGACGCTGCGTGGACAACAATCCCTCCGGCATAATCATGGACGTGGAGCATTCCGAACAAACCTTCGGGATGCCATGTGCAGTGAGCCAACGGGCAATAAACAAGCACCGTCCATAGCATCATAAATAGTAGGTAGCCAGTGAAGTGAACTCGCTCGGCAAAGGCCCCTGTGATAAGAGAGGGGGTGATGATGGCAAATTTCATCTGAAACAATGCAAACAGGGCGAGGGGGATGGTGGTGGTGGCTATTCCTATCTGTGAGATGTCATTACCGCGAGTCGTCACATTAAGATCGCCCACGCCTTTAAACATAAAAAAATCGGCAGGATTGCCGATTATGTGTCCGATATCATTGCCGAAAGCGAGTCCGAATCCGAAGACAATCCATAACACGCTGACAAATCCCATCACAATGAAACTCTGTAGCATTGTAGAGATTACATTTTTTCGTCGGACCATGCCTCCGTAAAAAAACGAAAGGCCCGGAGTCATCATCAGGACAAAAATTGTCGCTGTTATCATCCATGCAATATTTGCCATAAGGTTAGACCCCTCTAATGAAAACAAATTTTCATACCCATTTGTGTCGAGGCCTGCAATCCCGGCAACAACAATCATAGCCAGAATTAATATCCATCCCAAGCTGATGTGTCGACCTTTAATTGTTAAAAAACGCATAGTTTAAGTGTGTTTAAATTGAATCACTAAATTAAGGCGCAAAGGTAGCTAAATGCAATCAAAAACACAAAAGAAATAGCAAAATTCTTGCATTTTGCCGACAACTATGTGATTTTAGCAAGTTTAACATGGAGGAAAGGATAGGCACTCTGATATCAGCCCTCCGAGGGGTTGCACTCCTAACTATCTTGAGCCGCGGCGCGGCTCTGCAACGGCTCTGTCAAATGTGAAAATTTTGATGCGGTTGCTCAGGTAAGACAAGATCGGTTTTTTCTATTTCGGTTTTTTACACTATCTTTGTAGGGATAAAATTTGATTCTATATGCTTGTACAACCGCTTTCATCGCTTTTGGAATTGTGGGGACTGCCTGCAGCGACCCTTGTGTTGTGGACCACGATTCTTGCCACCGGACTTTCCTTGCTGCTGGCCACCGTGGTTTATGTGGTGCTGTCGCGCGTGGTGATTCCAATAGTGCTTCGATTTGTCAATTATACGGATGCTGAATGGGACGACATCCTGTTTAACGCCCCTCTGCTCCGCGTGGTGGCTGAGTTGGCTTTTATCATAATCTTGCAGATAACGCTCCCCTCGTCGCTTGCCGCCTATCCGGGAATGGCCGGTGTTGCATCGGTAGTGTGCCGAGTGGGGTTGGTGTGCGTCATCATCCATTTGGTGACCCGCTTCCTCAACGCTGTGTTCGACCTTATGACAGCCAAATCCACCGGGCGCGTCAATTCGCTGAAGGGAATACTTCAGATGCTACAGGTGATAGCCGTGTGTATCGGCATTATAATCATCATTTCCATTCTTGCCGACAAAAACCCTGTGGCTATCATCACCGGACTTGGCGCGGCTGCCACGGTGCTGATGTTGGTGTTCAAGGATTCGATAATGGGCGTAGTGGCAGGCGTACAGCTCACGCTTAACGATATGCTGCGCCCCGGCGACTGGATAACAGTGCCGTCACGCAACATTAACGGCACTGTCGTAGATGTGGGGCTGACCACCGTGAAGGTGCAGAATTTCGACAATACGATAGTCACCGTTCCGCCTTATTCGCTTGTCAGCGAGTCGTTTCAAAACTGGCGCGGCATGTCAGACTCGGGCGGACGCCGTTTGAATCGGGCTGTCACAATTGATGTGAATTCCGTTGGGTTCGCCACTCCGGAGCAGATCGAAGCCTTCCGTTCCGAACCTTGGGGCACGGAGCTCGACCCTTCAATGAAATATGTGAATCTAACCCTGTTCCGACAGTATCTCGAATACTATATCACCACTATCCAATCCATTAAAAACGACAGTGACGATATGATATTTATGGTGCGCGAGCTCGCCCCAACGCATCAGGGAATACCCGTAGAGGTGTATTTTTTCACTTCGTTGACCTCCTGGAAGCCGTTTGAACTGCTGACAGCCGAAGTGACTGACCATATCCTCGCCTCTGTCCATCGTTTCGGCCTCGCCGTCTTCCAGGCGCCCTCCGGTCTGGATGTAAGAAATAGAAGATAACGGATGAAGATAACGATAGTAGGAGCAGGGAGGGTCGGTGTTCATCTGTCAAAGTTTTTTGTTGATGAGCATCAGGATGTGTTTCTTGTGGATAACGACCCTCGGCATCTGACAGAGCTGGAATCAGATTTCAACCTGCGCACCTTTTGCGGCGAGCCTACTGATTTTGAAATTCTCAGGGAGGCCAATGCCAACAGCGCCGATATATTCGTTGCCGTCACCGCCAATACGGCTGAAAACATAGTGGCCTGTTCGATGGCAAAGTCGATGGGGGCTAAAAAAACTATTGCCCGAGTTGACAGATTTAACTATCTATTGCCCGGCAATGAGGCTGTTGTAAGGCAAATGGGTGTGGATTATGTGGTGTTTCCTGACCATCTGGCCGCTCAATCAATAATCAGCTCGCTGACACATGCCTGGAGCAAGGACCGGACAGAATTTGAGAATGGCTCTATCATAATGGTGGCTGTCGACGTGAAGGAGACTTCACCAATCAACGGCTTGCGGCTGAAAGACCTTTCCGGGAAAAGCCGCCTTATGCACATCTCCGCACTGAGGAGGAATCATCACACCATTATCCCCCACGGCGAAGACCATATACAGAGCGGCGATACCCTTTACATAACTGTAACCCCGCAGGGGATTGATACAGTGATTGACCTTATTGGCATTGAGCCTGTGACAATAAAAAAGGTGATAATGATGGGGGGAAGTACGGCTTGCGAACTAATAGCACGAGAGGGGGCTAAAAGATTCTGTTGCACCATTATTGAAAAAGACCGCACCCGTTGCCGGCAACTTATGGAGGCTTGTCCGGATAGCGATATCATCTGTGGCGACGGCAGTGAGTTTGATGTGCTTGAAGAAGCCGGGATAAACAGGTGTGACGCCTTTATAGCTATGACCGACAGCACGGAGAGCAACATTCTCTCCTGCCTCACAGCTAAGGATATGGGCGTGGAAAAGACTATCGCCGAAGTGGAGAAGGAGCAATTGATTCAAAAGGCTGAGTCATTCAATCTTGACACCATCATCAACAAACCGATAATAACGGCTAATGCTATCTTTCAGCTCATATTGGATGCTAATGTGGATTCCTCCAAATGCTTCGTTCTTCCGGATGCTGACGTAGGCAGAATTACAGTCAAAGCCGATTCATTTCTGACAAAAGCGAAAGTAATGGACCTAAAATTACCCGAAGAGCTCACCCTGGCCGGACTCATAAGAAACGGGAAAGGTGAAATGGTGACCGGGGCCACTCGATTCCAGCTCGGCGACATCGCAATAGTGTTCTGCCTGGCCGGTTCGCTTAAGAAAATAGAGAAACTGTTCAGCAGATGAGGTGGCTCGCTCTAACCACACGGTCAGCCAACAGCAGGCTGATTAATATGCCCAAGCAGTTCAATCTGCTCGGCCTGCTCCTTATCATTGAGGCGGCATTCCTGGCGGTCCCGCTGTTGGTATGTGTCATTCTAAAGGAGGCTGACTGGAAGCCGTTTGCCATTTCAGCCGGGCTGACTGCTCTATTCGGCATAATTCTTCACACGGCCATAAAGCCTCAAAGTGAAAGTCTCGGGCGGAAGGACGGTTGTATGATCACCTGCCTGGTTTGGATTATATATTCCCTGTTCGGGATGCTGCCGTTTATATTGGGGTCGCCTCATCTCAATATTAGCGAAGGATTCTTCGAGGCTATGTCGGGATTCACCACCACCGGAGCCACAGTGATTCGCGACATTGAATCTTGCAGTCACGGCATCCAAATATGGAGGGCCTTGACTCAATGGATTGGAGGTCTGGGGATTGTGTTGTTCACACTTGCGGTGATCCCATCGCTGAACAACAGCAGGGGGATATTCATGTTTCAGGCCGAAGCATCGGGCATCACTCACGATAAGATTGGAGCACGTATTGCCAACACGGCTAAAATATTGTGGGGTCTGTATGGAGTCCTGACGGTGATACTCACATTGCTGCTATGGATTGGCCCGATGGACCTTTTTGAAAGCATTTGCCACGCATTTGCCTGCATATCTACCGGAGGATTCTCCACGCATAACGACAGTATCGCTTCCTACGATTCGTCATACATCAAACTTGTGCTGAGTGTGTTTATGTTTATAGGAGGCGTGAATTTCGGATTGATTTTTGCAGCCGTTAGAGGCAAGATATCTGAATTGTGGAATAATGACGTTTTTCGAGCTTTCCTTTGGCTGATTGGCATAAACTATGCCGTCACACTGATTTCAATTTTCCACTCCGGAGCAGGGCAAGGATGGCAGTCACTGACCATCGACCCGATATTCCACATAGTGTCAGCAATGACCTCAACCGGATTCGGAGCCGGAAATTTTGAAGCCTGGGGCGAGCTGTCATTAGTGCTGACAATCCTAATGATGTATTTCGGAGCCTGTGCAGGCTCTACTACGGGAGGAGCGAAAATTGACCGTCTGCTTTTCCTGCTGAAAAATTGCAAAATAGAGATGAAACGGGCTGTGTCGCCACGAAGCATGAAAGCCGTGAGAATAAACAATCAGGTCATAACACCTGAAACCACAAATGAAATAATAGCCTTTCTGCTGATCTACACAACATTGATATTGCTGGGTGGAATATTGCTCGCGGGGATGGACTTTCCCATTGTTGATGCTTTTTTCTCGTCCGTCTCCTGTGCTTCCAACAATGGTTTGGGGGCCGGTATTACAGGTGTGACAGGGTCGTTTGATTTCGTTCCGTCGGTGGGAAAATGGGTGATGTCGTTCCTAATGCTGGCCGGACGCCTTGAGATATTTGCACTCATCATGCTAATCACCCCCTCGTTTTGGAGGAAATAACGCTCAAAAAGCTAAATTCAGGTGACAGATGCAGGTGAAAACGATTGTTTGTTTCGGAAAAACTGGCTAATTTTGCATCCAAATCACGCTTTAAAATCAAACCACAAATGAACAGTCGCTTCAAGGTGCTCACTTCCACGCTCTTAGCCCTATGGTTAACGGCTGCAACGGCTACGGCCGAGACATCTGCGCAGGTTGAGCCGGGAGCGGTGCTCTCGCTCGAAGAGTGTCGCTCGATGGCTATGGCCAATAATAAGCTGATGCGGAGGATGGCTGAACAGATACGTGCCGCCCGCTATCAGAAAGAAGAGGCGTTTGCCGCCTATCTTCCGTCAATAGATTTTGCCGGGGGCTACGCGTATAATCAGAAGACAATCTCGATGTTTGACCAAGACCAATATCTTCCGGTCAAAACCTTTAACGTCGAAAAGCAGGCCTACGAGTTTCAAATAGCCAAAAACCCGATGACAGGCGAGCCGCTGACGGTCAACGGCCAGCCGGTGCCGGAACAGGTGGCTTATCTGCCCAAAAGCGCGCTGGAATATGACATCCACAATCTGTTTTTCGGCGCCGTCACCCTCACACAGCCGGTATTTATGGGCGGTAAGATTGTGGCTCTCAATAAAATCACCGGCTATGCCGAGGAGCTGGCGCAGGCCAAACGCTCTGTTCAGGCTCAGGATATAATCTATGCCGTCGATGCCGCATATTGGCAATTAGTGTCGCTACGAGCCAAGCAGCGGTTGGCTGTGAGCTATGTGAACCTGCTCGACACTCTGCGCTCAAACGTTGAAGTGATGCTGCGCGAGGGGGTGGCCACTCGCCGCGATCTTCTCGCCGTTGACGTCAAGCTCAACTCAGCCAAGGTGGATATGACAAAGGTAGACAATGGATTGCAGCTCAGCCGGATGGCTCTGGCGCAGCTTTGCGGATTTCCCATCCACGTCCCGTTTACGGTAGCTGATGAGGCAGAGACGGCACTCGATTCGCCGGCACTCAATTCAATGACGACAGCAGCCAAAGCCGTTGACATCAACGAGGTCTACGCCCGGCGCGACGACCTCCGCCAACTCGAGCTCGGAGTGATGATTTACAAGCAGAAAGAAAATGTGGCTCGTGCGTCGATGATGCCCAACCTTGCTGTGGTGGGCGCATATTCATTCTCCAACCCGAATCTATATGACGGCTTTAAAAAGCGCTTTAACGGAGCGTTCTCCGTCGGAGCCACCCTCACAGTGCCCATCTGGCACTGGGGCGGCAACTACAATAAACTGCGCGCGGCGCGTGCGGAGACCAACGCACTGCGTATGGAACTGGAAAATGCACGCGAGATGGTTGACCTCCAGGTGAGCCAAGCCACATACAAAGCCGATGAAGCCGTTAAGACCTGCCGCTTGACGGCGGCTAATCTTGCCGAAGCCGACGAGAATATGCGCTGTGCCACCCTCGGCTTCCGCGACGGTGTGATGACCATCGACAACGTGATGGAAGCACAGACCGCCTGGCTAAAGGCTCACAGTGAGGATATCGATGCACGAATTGACCTCTACCTCTGCGACGTTTATCTCGCAAAAGTGCTCGGCGCCCTCTCAACACCACAACTCCCTGAAATCAAATAACACTATGAAAGATAATACCCAGCAGCAGACCACCGAGCAGCGCGAAAATCGTGTGCTCCTCATAGCAATGTGCCTTGTAGTGGTGGCAGTGATAGTTTTGGCAATTATAGGCTTTGTGTTCCTCAACCATCCCGACGAGATTGTCGAAGGGCAGGCGGAAGCCACATCTGTGCGCATCTCCGGGAAACTGCCCGGCAGAGTGGTGGAATTTTATGTGGCCGAAGGGGATATGGTCAAGAAGGGCGACACGCTGGTGCATATCCACTCATCGCTTGCCGAGGCCAAACTTATGCAGGCCGAGGGGATGGAGACTGTGGCCCGCTCACAGGAGAGCAAGGTTGAGGCCGGCACCCGCTCGCAAATAGTACAGGCGGCTACCGATTTAGTCAACCAGGCCCAAGCGGGTCTCACTATAGCCGAAAAGACATATAATCGTATGGAGAACCTCTACAAAGAGGGTGTAATCTCCGAACAGAAACGCGACGAGGCTATGGCAGCCTACGAAGCTTCAAAGGCGGCCCTCAGTGCTGCTCAGAGCCAGCTGAGCCTCGCCAAGTCGGGCGCTCAGAGCCAGGATAAAGAGAGCGCCGCTGCTATGGTCAGCGTGGCTCGAGGCGGTGTGGCCGAAGTGGAAAGTGTGCTTGAGGACCAATACCTTACAGCTCCCTGCGACGGACAGATTGACCAAATCTTCCCCCGTGAGAGCGAATTGGTAATGCTCGGCGCACCGATAATGAATCTTCTGCGAGTTGATGACAAGTGGGTCACCTTCAATGTGCGCGAGGAACTTCTCAACGATATGCCCCTCGGCGGCGAAATCGAAGTAATGATTCCGGCTCTTGGCAAGCGTAAGGCCAAAGCTCGCATCTTCTATTCACGCGACCTCGGCAGCTATGCCACCTGGCAGGCCACCAAAAGCGTTGGACAATGGGACTCCAAGACATTTGAAATCAAGGCTCGCACCCTCGACACTATCCCCGAACTGCGTCCCGGAATGACGGTAATCTATATCAAGTAGGCAAAATGCTATCATCACTCCGCCGCGGCATCCTCACACTATGCGCGCGCAGAATCTACCTCTTTATGATGGTGA
>JAFLRW010000079.1:4808-8470 GCA_022511285.1 Duncaniella sp. | reverse complement strand
GAAATCTATGCCGGTAAATCTTTTTAAATAGGAATAGGCCTGAGGAAGGGCAAGATTATATTTCTCTGCAAAGTCACCAATGCAGGTCACTAAATATTCTATCTGATTATTTTTTTTCTTATCCAATTTATAGATATTTCTTGAAATTATCGGTGCAAATTTTTAATAGAAAAGAGGCAGATAATTGATTTTCAAGTATCTACCTCTTTGTTAAGGTGCCCAGAACAGGACTCGAACCTGCACGCCTCGCAGCACTCGCACCTGAAACGAGCGCGTCTACCATTCCGCCACCTGGGCTTGTGCAATAGCGTCTATCGGCTTTTGCTGTGCAAAGGTAATTACTTTTTACGAGGTGTCCAAAATTTTGATGCAATTTTTATCGAAATTTTCCAACGAAAATTTCCAATAAGAAGTGCAACGATAAATTCTTGCTTTATTCAGCAATAGGAGCACCCATTTCTTCTGCAGTATGTAGTTTTTAATAATTGGCTTCGGTGTACTCGAGTTGGAGGGAGTCTGTTTACGCAGCTATGTCAAGACCTACAGGCGTCTTCCCTACTCTACTGAGACTTCGAACAAATGTTACTCTCTATGGCCGGCACCTGCATTCACTCGCCCCTTCCAATTGGCTATGGGCTTTTAATGCGGCATAGCGTTTATTGTCTGAACAGGTTGACGTACTGTTCAGAAATCAGATGCCAAAGGTATCTGCGATTAGCGATCTCTTTCATTGACTCGCCATGGAGATCTTTCCTTGCCGCCAATTCGATTAGCTCTTCCGGCGAGCTGAAATAATATGCCTTGTTTTCTGTGGTCTCTCGATTATAAACCACATTCCAGGTGGCTATAGGAATGCCGAAATGCATCGCCTCCACAAGCGATGGATTGGTGCCTCCGGCACTATGTCCGTGGATATAAAGTCCGGCATTAGAGCGGAGAGTATACAGTATATCGAGGTCATAGACAGCATCCAAAAGCCGGATGTTTCCAAATGATGAATACTTTTCACGCAAACTGCGCGAGAAATCAGAGTGGTCCCAGTTGCCGACAAACACAAGTGAGAAATCTGTTTGGGAGAAGGCCTCGAGGATGATATGGCAATTGTTTTCAGGCTCAATGCGGCAGACTGTGATGGCATAGGCGCCCCGCGATAGCTTATATTCGGAGAGAATAGCCTCCATCCGGGCAGGGTCTATGTTGCGCTCGGAATGGTCGCCGCCATAGGCTATCAGTGCGGACTTCTTGCCGTAGGTCTCCTCAACATAGTCCTGAATCCCCTTATTGTCAGCCACAATCACATCAGCATATTTCACTGCCATCGCCTCAGAGTGTCTCAACATCCAGCGTGCTGCCCTTCCCCACTTCTCGCGCCGGTGCTCAAGTCCGTCTATATTCACTATGATGCGAGCCTTTGTGAGCCTACGAAGAATAGGCATAAACATACACCCCGAGACGCCAAGCACAAGAATCACATCATAGCCGCGCAGAGCACGGCACATCGACACAATGTCGTAGGCCACAGAATAAATACCGTTGGCGTGGAGGTTGACATATTTCAGTCTGGCGCCTTTATACTCCTCTAATGTCGTGGAAGAAAAGTCGGCCGATGAGCAGAATACGGTGTATCTTACATCCGGCGGACAGTTATCGCCAATGATATTTTCAACAAGAGATTCAAATCCGCCATATTTAGCGGGCACGCCCTGTGTGCCAACTATAGCTACATTAATCATTTCAACAAATCAGTCAATAAATCCAGCATCCTCTCCCGATTGAATCTGAGAGATGTAGAGTAAGCGTTATGGGATAATTGTAGATAAAGATATTTATCAGTCAGAAGTCGAGTAATTCGGGCTATAAGCGTCTCTGTATCCCGGCAGTCAGTCTTATAACCATTGACACCATCATCCACCATTTCGGCAATCCCACCCACGGTCGGGACAATGACCGGAAGAGCGCAAGCCATAGCCTCAAGCGCTGTGAGGCCGAATGTTTCAATAACCAAAGATGGATTGGAGAGATTAAGCACCATCGAAGCGTCGTTATAGAGCGCAGCCACATTCTCGGTGCGAGGCAGGAGTGTCACATTTGAGGCTGGTGTCATCATTTCGGCGGAGAGCCAGCCGGAGATGGCGGATTCAGTGTCGTTAATCACCAAAACGAATCTGAATTGCGGCAGCGCGGTTGCTATATTGAGAAACTCCTTAGTCCCTTTATAGGCTTTGAGCGATGAGAGCATCAACACTGTTTTCCGCTCAAAGGCTGCCGCAGGATTAGGGTGAAGCCGCTGCAGGAACGAAGCCTCGAGAGTGTTGGGTATCACCACTATATTCTTCTTTCGCTTCAGGAAGGAAGCTTGGTAGCCGGAAACACAGATAATAGCATCAGCTATCCACTGCATAAGCGTTGCGAGTGCACGATAAAAGCCGCTTTTCACCGTAGCGTTCTCGTGGTAATGATACACAACCCGCCGACCTGTAAGTTTGCCGGCAATGGCAGGACCTACAGGAAGAATCGTGTTGATATAGAATAGTGTGTCACGCCGGAATGCATATCGCAGCGCTATGAAGAAGGTGAGAATCTGAGCGCCGAGATAACGCAACATTGTCAGCACAGCACGATCAGAGAAGCGATAGTTATAGTGAGTGACGCGCAAAGATGGGTGAGAAAGGGAGTCGAGCACTCCCCCTCGAGAGGTGACAAGGTCTACGCTATATCCGCGGTCAAGCAATCCGGATATCACCCCGTGGAGCACCTTGGGGCTCCCACTATAATCGTTATAGAGATGAAAACAGACTATCTTCAATTCTACATCAACAATTTTGTCCAGATATCCAATGCCGAGCGTAGTGACTCCGACAAGCCACCATTCTCGCGTCCTACAAATCTGGATATAATGTCGAGAAGATACGAATTAAGGTCATCGGCGGAGAACCAATGCTTGCGTTCGATGCCCCGACGAATCTCATCGGCAGAGAGATGAGCCACGGTGATGGCTTGCTGGATATGAAAATGATAGCGATCAAGCATTGGAGGATATGACAACCGACCATATTCCCAGTCAAAGACAAACAGCGAGCCGGATTGGATAAACATATTCCAGGGGGTAAAGTCGGCATGGAGAGCAGAAAATCGGCATTGGCTACCGCTATAGATGGCTATGAGGCGCGACAAGGGTGGTTCTATCAGCGAACTATACTCCTGAGGCAGCAACGGAATCATATGCTTCAATGCAGCAAGCGATTGATAGAAGTCGGATGACTCAAACGCCACATCAACGGCCGTCTTTCGGGCAAGATCAGAGAGGTAAGCCTCGTGAAGAGAGGTCCATCGCGACGGCGAAAATGAGTGGCGGGTCTTAACCGTAGATTGCAGAAATACATCCATTCCGGACTGCAACTGCCCGCAATACAGACACCTCGGAATGCCTTGGATCTTCATCCTCTCGAGGCTGTCAAGCAGCCGGCTTTCGTGGTGGAAGAGCGAGCGGATTGCCTCACTGCCGGTCACCTTGGCGTAGCCTAATATATTTTCGCCTGAGAAAAACTGGATGGTGATTTTCTGGTGGACAGAAGGGGTGCCACCAAATATGGAATATTCTAACTCGTCGCAATCAAATGCGCCTCGGGCCAATTCCATGATGTCGGGGAGGAGCGCGCAGG
>JAFLRW010000079.1:0-4798 GCA_022511285.1 Duncaniella sp. | reverse complement strand
TGGACAGCTTGCCTCACTGCGGGAAAACGATGGAGATATGGGAACAGGCGCTTTAGCAAGATGCCTCTATAACCGCTCGGCTGGTATAGTTCAAGCGCAGTGCGGACATTTCGAGCCGGGAGCATCCATGTCTTAGAGTCGGCATTAGTGAGCTTATAGAATGGCTCGGTGCCCGGACAAAGGATGTCGTTAATTGCCATCAATCGTAGCCCTTATAATTTTACAAATCTCAGCCCCATGGTTAGCCCAAGTGAACGATGCCGAGGCTGTGAGCGCAGCCTCGGCCATAGCTTCGCGCAAGCGGGAATCGGATAGGCGCTCCAATGCGGAGGCAAACTGCTTGATGGAGCTCTCACGGTCAGCGCGCGGAATAACTATAGAGTATTCGGGCTTAAAATAGCGTGTGTAGCCGCCTGTGTCTAAGGCCACCAAAGGCTTACCCATAGCCATTGCATCAAACGAGACGGTCACGGCCCCTTCCTTCAGGGAGGGATTGAGCACTATATCGGCCTGCGACATTAGAGTCCGGTAATGTTCACTGCTCACTGCTCCTGTAAAGGTGACAGCCTGTTCTACACCAAGCGCGCTCACCACACCCTCCAGACGTTCACGATCAACCCCCCTTCCTACAATAAGCAGCCGGATATCCGGCACACTCTTCCTGGCACGAGCCACAGCCTCTATGGCAATATCAAACCCGCGCCACGCATCAAGGCGACCGACAGCAATGCAGGTCAGACCGGCATGAGGCTCACAATCCACGGAACAGCCTGCAATAGCTGTGTCAGTGGCGACATCTGTGAAAATCATGGCTTTCTGTCGAGCTTGCTGAGGGAGAAGGCGCATAGTATCTTCGGTTTTACAGAGAATAAGATCGGCCCGCGAAGCCCGACGCTTGAAACTGCTACTCCTTACAGCACTCCTCACAGCAAAGCGCCTAAGCCTCTCAATGAGACACGATTTCAGGCCATAATGCCGCGTAAAATCCTCAGGAATAGTCTCAAGCCCCCCGATGGGCCCCCAAACGAAGGTTTGACGCGAACCATAGTCACTCACAGGCCACAAGGCATTTCCATAGGTGAGATGATGGAACACTCGGATCTCATTCTCACGCATCACACGCCGCACCACACGGTCAGTGAGCCTCTGCCAGATATTATAATACAGACGCACCCCGCGGAGCCCTTTTTTCCAAAAACGAGCCCACTTAGGGAGGTCAAAATAGAGGAAATGAATTCCTGCATACTCAGGATTGCGAGCTATCCAGGGTTCAATCGACGCTCGATTGCTTTCGCGAGTGAGCACCCAAAGCTCAAACTCCTTCGACATCTCCAACACCCAATGCCAACCAACGCCAATCTCACTCCCCAATCCCGGCTCGCAAGCATAAGCAGAAATGAATATTTTATGGCGCAGGCTCATCTATTCACAACTTTCTTAAATCTGTTAAAAATGGAAGATAACGAATAATATATGCGGTAAGTGCGATGCCAATTGAAATCGAAACAAGAGATAAAAACAATGTGGCAATCACACCGTGTCCTAAATAATTAATAAAAGGCAACGACGAGAGTGTGGCCGGAATGATGCCCGATAGAAAATAGAATACAATTGAATTCGATCCGATAAACTGAAGCCAATACAATTTAGGGATAATATATTTGGAAATCACAAAAATGAAAGCTATTCCAACTAAAGTCACCAAAATTCCCTCGCCATTAAACGTCACACTCATCAGTGTATAATGCGCATTTCCGCCATAGAATTCATAGGACACAATAAGGAGATATGAAATAACTATTAGAGCTGAAAGCGCCTTATTATGATTTGCAATCTTTGCTCTAAACTTATAGATAAGTCCACCCATCACCATCAGAGGGATTGATGCCAATCCTGTTTTCCAATACCAGGGGACAGGCGACGGACAACAATCTTTAATCGCAGGCAGCAAGAGCACTAACAACACTGAAAGAGCTATAAAATATTTCATTTGTCGCACTCCCACATTCAACAGCAATAACAATAGCAGTTGCGATACAGCCATAGCCGATGTAAACCAATAACTTATGCCGCCAAAAACATCCCTACAATATTGAGTAAAATAAAATTCTCGAGAGTGGAAAAACAATTTTGGAAGATAGATAATTGAAGAAAACAACAATGTTGGAATGACCAGGCGAAACAATAAATTATTATAATCCAAGCTTGTAGGAGCGCTTCCAGACGGCTTATTCATCCATTTGCGAAAAAACAAATATCCACTGACAACAAAGAAAGCATTCACATAAAATGGCCCTAACACACTGGTAATATATAGATTACCTCCTCCAGCAAAAAGGTCTCCATGACAGTAGGCTCTTGTGTGAAAGAAGTAAACTCCTATCATCGAGCAGGCTTTTATAGTATTTACCCAAGCGAGACTCTCTTTCATCGAAGGCGTTTAAGGTTCTTGAGATGCTGAGAGTGGAAGATATGATTGAGTATAGTGGTCACAGCGTCGTCGGGGGATGATTCGTTGAGCACTTTGATATAGCCTTTTTGCGGTGCAAGATAGTCAATGCGAGCATTGATTGAGTCGATGCCCTCACGATCAAGCTCGCGTTTGCGTGCGAGAATAGTGTCAGCCGAGGCCGTCAACAGGATATTGTAATCGAGTGAGGGGATGAACATTAGACGCCAGACATTGAGAAACTTCACCGGAAGATAGATGCGCGAACGGCGAGCATCACAAATAATATCTGTAAAATAGCGGTCAAAGACCACGAGGCGCGTGATGCGGGTCAGGGATTTCACTTTCAGAAAATATCCGATAATGTAGTCCACGGAATAATAAGTCAGTCGGGCCAACGAAGAGAGTGTCCCGGTCTTAGCACCACGATGAGGGTCGCTGTAATTGCGGTCAACCTCCTTCTTAATGCCGGCCGAGTGGGCCACCTCGCCAAGATTGCCAAACAGAGCCGGGCGGAAATGATAGTAGGCGTGGGCAGTGGCAAAGACAGCCCCGAGCCGCTCGATGGTGCGGTCGATGACCGTAGTCTTGCCCGAACCGTCAGGACCGGTGAAACCGATGGCAAATCCTGTGCGAGAGCGCAGATAATTGCCGATAAAAGTGTAGAGGAACATCACCACCCCGACTATGAATTGCGCGGGGCGATGACGGAGGTTGTATCCGACAGCCTTCAGCAGCAGACTGCGGCCCGACATTCGGTCACACTCCTCAACGCTCTCACAGCCAAACACCTGACGCAATTTCTCCTTGACGGCAGGCTCCTCCTCTGCCGCGCGGCGCGTTGCGCTATACTTTGCGGGATATTCTGCCCCGACGGCACGATCATAGAGATATTTATCGAGAAACTGAGATCCGACTTTCAGATGCCAGAGTACGCCATTAAACTCCCGGTCGGCAAGAAACTCTTCAGCCGACATCAGCTGAATGCCAAACACGGAGGTGTCAATAAAGAAATCCCACTGCATAATGGAGGTGAGATTGCCGTCGTT
Organism: Duncaniella sp.; assembly: GCA_022511285.1. Lineage (GTDB taxonomy): Bacteria > Bacteroidota > Bacteroidia > Bacteroidales > Muribaculaceae > Duncaniella. The sequence continues at coordinate 1,300 of JAFLRW010000079.1, read as the reverse complement.
GCGAGCGCACACCAATGTGAAAAGCCGGTCGGAATCAAGACAATTGATAATTTTCCAGCCGAGGCTATTAATGAGAGCCACCAAAGGAGTCTTAATCCTCTGCAAGTCTGATTTCTTTATGATAATGTCGATATCACGAGCCGAATTGCTTTCAGGAAGTCCCTCAAAATTTCGCATCACTGCGTAAGGGACAGTCTCGTTGAGCAATCGGAGGACTTTACCGACCAACTCAGCCGTCGGGTTATTCATTTCAGGAGATTGTTTTTAAGTTTATCAATAAAGTAACCGGGACGGGCTATAATAGAACGGGCCACCAATAATGCCCCCTTAACAATCTTGCCCTGTTTGATGGACATCACCCCGCTGCGCAACGCATCAGCGGCAAAGGCCTCGCGCTTAAGCCCTGACAATTCGTCGGCCGAGAGGGAATCATAAAACTCGATGAACGACATATTGCCCTGCCCTGCCCGACGACGACGCACATTACACTTTGTGTAGCGCATCTTCAGAAGCATATAAAAGCTATTGGCCGACAATCCGGAGCCTTTGCGATAATGACACAACACCTGCGGAAGCACCACTATAGCCTTTCCCTCGGCGTAAAGGTCGCTCATACGAGTCCAGAGATCAAGATCTTCACAAAAATCCTGATAGCGAGGCTTTCCGGGGGGGAAACCATCTATTTGATATCCGCCCACTCTCAAAGCTTCCAGGCGATTATAGATAGCCGTGGGCTGCATAAATATCAATTTTCCGGCAGCGGCTTTAGCCATAAACCCGGCCTTTTCCTTCTCGCCAATATAAAGCCCTCCTCCAATCTTTTGTCCGGCCTCATCTATATAGTCAAGATAACATCCCACAGCGATTAAATCAGCATCGGATTGAATCTTGGCCCACATCCGCTCGATGGCATCAGGCAAAAGGATGTCGTCAGAATCGAGAAACATCAAAAAATCAGTCGACACGTGGCGCTCGGCAAAATGACGGGCATAACAAATGCCACGGTTCTCCTCAAGATTCACCAGCTCATACTGCCTGGGGTGACCGGCAAAAAAACTCTCTATCACACTAACAGAATGGTCGGTAGAACAATCATTGACAATCAGCAGATGAAAGTCATCGACAGTCTGAGCCAATACACTCTGAAGAGTCTTCTCAATATATCTCGCAGCGTTATAAACGCAAATGGCCAGAGTGAGATTCATTGATAATTATTTTATCTTAATCAAATCTTTCTGAGCGGTAAACCAAGGAATATACTTTTTGCAGATTGGAATCATGGCAATACAGGCCACCAGTG
>JAFLRW010000078.1 GCA_022511285.1 Duncaniella sp. | reverse complement strand
GCTCTGTATTGACCCCAACGATAAGGTGGCATATCTTGATAACGAACGTCTTCCTCTTACAAAGACAGAACTTGAGATTCTCAATTTCTTTCTCACACACCGCAATCGCATCTATTCCCGACAGGAAATCATCCGACGAGTGTGGGCCGACGATGTGGTCGTCACCTCTCGAACCATTGATACGAATATCACGCGCTTGCGTAAAAAAATTGGAGCCTATGGCAACAACATAGAAACTCGTCTGGGCTTCGGATATGGATTTAAAGAGAAGGATTAATTTTCATTGGCAGCTGTTCCTCCCTATTGCAGGAGTGCTGTGTGTGGTGTTTGGTATCATTGTGTGGTATCAGTATCACCGCGAGGCTCAGTATCGCACCGAGCAGATCACCGGGCAGCTCGATATGATAAATCGCCGTGTCATACGCGCATACGAAAATGACCAAACTCTCCGTCCCTTTAATCAGTTTATAGCATCATACTTCAAGGACTCTCCTTTTGAGGACGTGCGCATCTCGGTGTATACCGACGATGGTATGCTTAAATACTCGCTTGGCATTCCCATACCCTATCAGATTTCGCCACAGAGCGTCATTGACCAGCTTGAATCGGGCCCCGATGCCACATATATGCGTCATCTCAGTGACGATGGGCGCGTCTATCTCACAGCATCTTCCGGCAGTAAGGATGGTCGCATAAAAGTGCTCACAGGCATACCCTACACCGACGAAATTGATGATGCTATAAATATTGACGGGGAGGTATGGCTCGTAATAGGGGCCTGTCTGCTATTCACTCTTATAGCCACATTTGCCTTCACCAGCATTCTCGCTCGAAATGTTATTCTACTTAAGGACTTTACCTACCGGGCTGTCAGCGGAGGCACTTTCACTGGGCTCGACAAATTTCCCAAAAACGAGCTTGGCGATATCTCACGTGAGATTGTCAACCTCTATCACGACCGCCTCGAAGCCATCGAGCAGATAAAAAAAGAACGCAAGGCGGCCATCCACGCCTTTGAGGAGAAAGCGCGCATTACGCGCCAGATGACAAATAATATAAATCACGAGATAAAAACCCCGGTAGGCATAATTCGAGGATATCTTGAGACAATACTCGGCGACCCCGAGATGGATGCTGAGACACGCACTCGCTTTCTCGAACGTATGCAGAGCAATATCGAACGTCTCACCGTGCTGCTCAACGACATTTCTACGATGACTCGTCTCGAGCAAGGGAGCGACAAGATAGCCGTCGCAAAAGTGGATATGTATGAACTCGTTTTCCAGATAGATTGCGATATGGAGGCCAACCACCTGGCTGGCGATCTTGAATTTACCTACGACATTCCGTTAGGCTGCTGTGTTGAAGGCAATCCCGGGCTGCTTCAGGGGATGATATGCGGCTTGATTCGTAATGCCGCGCTATATTCAGGAGGTTCGCGCATAGGATTCCGACTCATTTCGGAAAACGAGCGTTATTATATATTCACATTCTACGACGACGGCAACGGCGTGGCCGAGGAGCACGTCCCCCATCTCTTCGAACGTTTCTACCGCGTTGACACCGGACGTTCGCGAAAGCAGGGAGGCACAGGGTTGGGCCTGTCAATCATTAAAAGCACAGTTACCATCCACGGCGGCACCATCTCAGTCCACAACCGCACCTCCGGCGGACTTGAATTCACCTTCTCGCTCCCCAAATGGACAGGCAGATGATTGAAGGTCGGCGAAAAATCAGATTGCTCTAATAGCTTTGACTTTGCGTATTTTGGGGATAGGTATATTCACAAACGTTCTTTTCCCAATGGTCATTGTATCGAGTTGAGCCATTTCTAACGAAGGATAAGACTCCGGCGACAAAGCAAACTTCACCCTTAGGAAGAGTGGTGCGGTTGTATGATTGAAATCAACAGGCAGATACTCCAATTCATATCTTTTCACTGATGGCTCAAGCGAATCCAGCTCTGCCCAATAAAATTCCCCGGCTTGGACAAACGGGGTTCCACCCGGTATCTTCGTCAGGCAAAGTGTACCCTCAGTGACTACTTTATAAACATTGGGTTCAAGCAGATAGAAAGGTTTGCTATAGCCACTGTAGGCACCTGATAATACTATATCTCTGAAATTCAGCCAATCTACTACCGGCCACGTCGTAACAAACGGACGAGTATAGAATGGCAACTCCGGAGGGTTGTTAAGCATAATTCCATCTTCAGAGTCTATATAATCCTCAATCAACTCGTGTTGGTAGTTGGCCATTATTCGACTGTCTCTTGTTATAAAACCTTGACTGGTTATAAATAAAAGCAATACACAAACATAAGCCACAAGCCCTATTTTATTTAAATGTGAGTTTACAACCGGGTACAGAACCTTCAGCGTAAGAATTAGAACAATTAGCATTAATGAAGTGTATGCATATGAATATGCATGTATAACAAAATAAAATACCTGACCCCACAATAGGCTAATAAATAGAATTCTGAATAATAAATCGCTATTATAAAGTGACTTAAATGATAGATGGGATTTAAATTTTAGCCAAATTATAATTACAAGGCTCACCCATACCAATGGAAATTCGGAAATATAATAAAAATAATAAGATAAGCGGCTCAAAATATATGGTAGAAATGATTCACTACTATTTTTATCAACTAATAAAAATCTTGAAAAATTTCCAGGGGCCAAAACCATACTCAAAATTCCGATATACATCGGCACGACTATTATCCATCCGTTACGGCGCAGCTCTTTGAGGTGGGAGATGTAGTAGAAGAAGAACCCACCGCCAATAGGAATGGAATATCCCTCATGGCTTGCTCCAAACATAAGTGCAACCAACGCTGTCAATGCTTTTTGCCATCTACTTACCTCTCCTGAATTAAGTCGTTGAAACAGTATTAACGTTATTGTCATCAGTACAGCGGGTATCAAATAATTACAAGAATAATTAATTGAATACCAAAGTCTATGAGTATACGGAAATAGGTACATTACAGCGACAACAGTCATCATCCACCACCAAGGATTGCCTCGTTGTGGAGCCGGGACGCCAAGATACACTATGCTCCATATCAGAACAATCATTAATAGTCCCCCAATCACGAAATATAACTCCATTGGAAGCACTCCTGAGAAGGTTTGCTCAATAAAATGGACTAAGATTCGGCCATTGGCATATATATAATGATTCATTTGTGAGTTTATGACATCGCCAATAGTATGAATATGTGTGTGCAGACCGTTATTCTCCCAATAGCCCCCATAATGATCTGTGTCAAGAACATATTGGTATACAATTTCATCCATTATCAATTCTCTGTAATGTGAACGGAGATACGTAAATATCCCGGCAGCAAGAAGGGTTAAAATAATTAATGCACGTTTCATAAGATTAGCGAGATCTAATTCTGTAAAGCTTTAATGCTCTTCACCTTTCTGATGTCAGGCACCCGGATGCGTAGGAAAGTTCGGTTGCCTATGGTGATTGTATCAGTTTCCGCCTTGTCGCGAGAAGGATATGCACCAGGTGACAAGGCAAATTTTAGTCTTAATAAGAATGGAGCGGTTGCATGATTGAAATCAACAGGGCGATATTCCAGTTCAAACCCTTGAGTTGTCGAATCAAGCGACTCAATTTCAGCCCAATAAAACCGCCCGGCCTTGACAAACGGGGAGCCGCCCGGCATTTTGTTTAATTGAGTTGTTCCTTCTGTAATTACCTGATATTCGTCAGGAGCCAATAAGTACATTGGTTTGGTATACTCGCCATAAGCTGCGGAAAAGTTAAGGTCTATTACATCTGTGCCCTGTTCTTTTGGCCATATAGTAACGTAAGTCTTAGTAAATGCATCTACTTTAGGAGGATTATTAAGAATAATACCTGTTCGAGAATGTTTATATTCTTCAATTAATCTACGCTGGTAATTACTCATCTTACAACAATTAGCAGCAATTAATATTTGACAAGAAAAAACTCCGGCTAATCCAATCCAGCAAATAGCTATTAGTCGCCCATTTGTGGTTTTTAGGAATTTAAGAGTTGAAAGCTTATTTAGAGAGAGGATAAATACAATCAAATAGACTGGCGTGTAAGCATAGCTCCAAGCATTAATCATAGCAAGAAAACACACTCCGAATACTATAGTTAGGGTTTCGATAGGTCGATTGGAGAAAATCTTCCAAATTTTTCGACCGATACATATTCTTACTATAATTGTGACAATAAGAAAGATCCAAACAATTGGGGTTTCTATCAATGTGTTTAGAGATATGAAAATGTGTTGAATTGTATTTGAAATAAAACTGCCTTCATTTTGGTATATTGCCACGCGGCTCCAATTGCCTGGCGATGCCAAGATGGTCAATGAGCCAATGGCAAGAGGTAATGCTATAATCCAGCCTCGACTGCGAAATTTTGAAAAATGGAAGATGTAATATACCCAAACAGCGCCGGTTAGAGGAAGTGCAAATGCTTCGTGGCTGGCGCCACACATAAATGAGATAATTGCCGCAAGTGCCATCATCCCATTAGTGGAGTCCGGATTATTGATAATGCGTAGAAATATTAATGTGAGGATTAGCAGGAACGATGGAATCAGATAGTTGCAAGACATATTAATTGAATACCACAATCTGTCAGGATATGGAAACGCATACATCAATGCAATCACAGTTAGTAACCACCAAATTGGATTCCCTCTGTTCGATTTTGGAATGCTAAGTAACACAATTCCTATAATCATTCCCATCATCATCAATGCTCCCAAGATATTATAGGCATCGAGTCCGATGACTCCAGTAAATAATTGTTCGATAAAATGAACCATATATCTGCCGTTGCCATATACATAATGATTGGCCTGAGAGTCAAATATCTGTGATATGTTGGAAATCTGCTCTGTTAGAATTTCATCTTTCCAGTAACCACCATAATGATCGGTGTTAAGAACAAATGAATATAAAATATCATCCCCGGATAATTCTCTATAGTGAGAGCGGAGGAAGGTAAAGATTCCGGCAGTTAAAAGACAGAATATAATTATCACTTGAGCCGTAGAAATGCGGCGAGTTGAAATGTTCACGGTCTTAATATATACGACAGGGATAAAAGTAATTCTTTATTTACGCGTAATGGCTTTCACTTTGCGGATCTCAGGTATAGGTATGATTACAAAATCTTTATGCCCTAACTTAACAGTATCTGCTGTCGCATACTCAGTAAGGGGATATCTATCAGGCGATAAAGCAAAGCGAAATCTTAGGATAAGCGGGGCATTCCTATGATAAAAATCTACAGGGAAATAATTAAATACAAACCCAGATGTATCAGCCCCTAATGAATCAAGCTCAGCCCAAAAATATCTCCCTGCCTGTACAAAGGGGGTTCCGCCGGGACATTTCTCAAATTTGTTAATGTTTCCGGTCACAACCTCATATTCTTGTGGATTTAGAATATAGCAGCCTTTTCGGTATTCACTGTATGCGGCAGAAAATGGTAGTTCATTGATTGGATAATTTCTATATATAGGCCATATCGTGACAAACGGATGGGTATAAAATGGCAGTTTGGGAGGGTCATTGAGCACGACGCCACTTTCGGAGGCTATATAGCGTTCTATCATATCTCGCTGGTACATTGCCATCAGCCGACTGTCCTTTGCAATCAACCCTTGACTAATAATAAATAAACCTAATAGAGCTGAAGAAATGGTAATGAGTCTACGACAAGATAGGTTTAGTCTATAAGGAATTGATACAAATATGCGCAATGTGATGAACAGCATAAATAGTGCTAATGAGGTATAAGCATAGCTATATGCATAAATGATGATATAAAACACTAATCCACATAATAAACTTAAGGATAATGTAGAGATCAGTCTCTCTGTTTTAAGAAGTGCCTTAAGACTAATTTTATAAAAGACCTTTGCTGCAAAGATGGCAAAAATCATAACCCAAAACATAGGCACTTCTACTAACCAAGATATACCGACTGAAATATGTGTGATGAGTGTCACTATCGGAGATACATATTCAGCCTGAGTGCTTGCTGCTCGCGCCCAGTTGCCCGGAGATAATAACATTGAGAGTATTCCAAGATACATTGGGATGACAATACACCATCCACATCTAAGGAATTCTTTGCGATTTATAAGATAGTAAAAAAATAGGCCTCCGCCCAATGGAATGGAGAATCCTTCATGTGTAGCTCCAAAGAGAAAACTTAATGTCGCAATAAAAAACATCTGCCACTTTCGAGGAGTATGATTCTCCATCTGTTTGAAGAAAAGCAATACGACAGTCCCCAAGAGTGCCGGTATCAAATAATTACACGAGTAGTTGATACTATACCATATTCTATGTATATAGGGGAAAAGATACATTATTGCAATGGTTGTTGCCAACCACCATAGCGGATTCTGCCGTTGCACCGTTGGAACACATAATCTGATAGTCGCGACAATCAGTCCCATCATCATAAACGCTCCTAATACAAAGTAGAGTTCCATGGGAAGCACTCCGGAGAAGATTTGCTCAATGATGTGAACCAACGCGCGCCCATTCCCATAAATATAATGGTTTACTTGCGAGCGAAATACGTCACTGAGGGTCTCAATGCGATTGTGGAGGATAGGATCAAGAAAGAATCCTTTATAATGGTCTGTCTCAATCACGTATTGATATGTAATCTCATCAAGTACAAGTTCTCTATAGTGGGAGCGGAGATAGGTGAAAAGTCCGGCAGAGAGAAGTGTGAGTATGATTATGATGCGGGCGGGGGTGAAGCGCGGTGACTTTGTCATTGGTTATTTATTCCGAGGGTTCTGTATGGTGCCGTCATAGTCGCGAACAAAATATCCGGGGCGGCGTTTGGTTTCGATGAAGATGCGGCCGATGTATTCCCCTATTATGCCGAGAGCGAGCAGTATCAGTCCGCCAAGGAGCAGGAGCACTATGAGCAGTGTGGGGAATCCTTGCACGCTGTCGCCCCATATTATGGTTTTAACCAACACATATATCATATATATGAATGCGAGGACCGACACGGTGAGGCCTGCAACGGAGGCTATGCGCAGAGGGGCGGTGGTGTAGCTTGTGAGCCCTTCGATGGCTAAATTGAGCAGGGACAGAAAGTTCCATTTCGTTTCGCCTTCGGTGCGTTCTTCCTGTTCGAACGGCACGGATGTTTTACGAAATCCAATCCAGCTGAAAAGGCCTTTTGTGTATCGCTGGCTCTCGGGCAGGCGGCGCAGGGCCTCAATGCAAATGGAGTCAAGGCAGCGAAAGTCGCCAACGTTTTTCAACACCGGTTGGCGGGTGGAGCGCTCCAAAATATTGTAATACAGCATAGATAATTTGCGCCGTAGCCAAGGCTCTTTGCCGCGGGTGAGGCGATGGCCATAGATGTCGTCGTAGCCTTTCATCCACTCGTCGAGCATCAGGGGGAATGCCTCCGGCGGATGTTGCAGGTCGGCATCCATAATTATCATACAGTCGCCTGTCACATAGTCAATTCCCGCCATCATTGCCGTCTCCTTGCCCCAGTTGCGCGACAGGTCAAGGTAGTGCCACCGCGGGTCTGACAAATGCAGCCGGATTGCTATAAGCAGAGAGTGGTCGCGTGAACCGTCGTTGACTAATAATATCTCCCAATCATATTGAGGTAAGGTGTCGATCACGGAGTTTACGCGGTGAAATAGATTGTCGAGACTTGCCTCTTCGTTATACATTGGTATCAGGACGGAGACTTTTGGTTTGCGTCCTTCAAATGTGCGAGGTGTGAGTGTCTGTATATTGGAATGGTCTTGCATTTTTGTCAGGTGCGTGTGTGGGTGAATATCTGTAGCGATGTGGTCAATCTATTTTTATTTCGGCTTGGGCCATTTCGTCGTAGGCTTCCCAGTCGGGGTCATTTTCGCAGTAGATGGTGAGCGGAAGTAGTGGATAGGGGGCCAGGAGTTCGTTGATTTTGCGCCCGAAAATGTGGGTCGAGAGAGTGTAAAACACCCAGTCTCTCTTGCCGTCGCCGGTGAATATGCCGGTGAGCACTGCCACTGGGTCGCGAGTGAATTCCTTCTGCAAGGTCTCTTGCACCTGCTCCATCAGCCTGGCAGTCTCCTCGGAGGGCATTCCGCCGGGAGAGGCCTCTGCGGAGTAGTCCCAAGTCACCTCTACCCGGATATTGAATCTGTGATTAGCGCGGAATTGCTCTATATCCTTTCGTCCGGTCACTAAGATGGTGCGTCCTGTTTCGTCGCTCTCGGCCGGAGCTGTCCACCAAATCATAATAGGTTGGTTATTAGTAGTATAACTGTTAAAATTACGCAAATTTAGTGAAAATTCTTGATATTGCGGGCTTTTTGGACTAATTTTGTGCCGTTTTTAACATATATTCAAAATCGGTTATGCTTGACTTTGTCACCTGGAACGTTGACCCGGTGTGGTTTCACATAGGTCCATTTGCCTTGCGTTGGTATAGTCGTG
>JAFLRW010000077.1:276-8558 GCA_022511285.1 Duncaniella sp. | reverse complement strand
ACTGAGCGGATTCTATGAAGAAGATATTCCGGTAATAATGCAGGAGGCTGAGAAGTATGGTCTTGTCTACTCAGACCGGACTATAATGGATAAATGGGCTTCACTATGCCTTATACGACAATCATAAGACTTGAGAATGATGCAACGAACTATACTTATGATTATAGTCGCCGCAATGGCGAGTATTCTGCCGATAAAATCGACGGCCGAGACGCCGGCTTCAGAGCGAGGCTCGTTCGCTTGGGGTGCTGAGGTAGGCCCTGGCATTGATATGGGTGGAGATGATATGTCGACCCTGAATGTTCACGCTCGAATTGGATATCGCAAAGGGTGGATAAAATTTGTGGGGCTTGGAGCCGGAATTGATGTGATGATGAGTAATTCAAGCCGCTCTGTCCCCGTCTATGCAATAATTCAGAGTTCATTCTCATCAAAGCCAAAATTGCTTTTTGGTGAGATAAAGGTGGGATGTGCCTATAATCAGACTCCGGGAGTGGCTGACGGTACAAGTTTTTATCTTTCACCGGGATTAGGAATAACATTGGCACGAGGAAATAGATTTTCCTCACATCTTGTGCTCTCTTATGCCTATAATTCAATGACCTTTCTTGGCGACCGGGAGGACACACTTGTAAAGGGTCTGAATCGAGTGAATATCGGCATCGGGGTCACATTTTGAGCCGAGGCGATGGCACCGGGCCCTCCTCGGTAGGACGATATTGCGGTTGCCAACCGTTGAGTGCAATAAAGAACATGATGAACACCGGAACGGCAACAAATAACTCCAGGTCGTAGAGCATAATTACGGCCCAGACAAGTCCGATATAAATCTTGATATTTTTACTGAATGGCGATGTAGACCTTGTGAACAGCACAGAGCCAAGGGTGTAGAACATCCATATTGCACCGACGATACCCAATTCAAGCAGTATCTGAAAGAGACTTGTGACAGTGCCTCGCAACAACCAGCTGTATTTTCGAGCAAATGGAGATAGGCCCAGAATTGTGCGGCCTTTGAGTTGACCGACACCGGCACCAAGCATATCGCCACCTTTGGTGTGGTCAAGAGCATCAGGAAGAAGGAAGAGCTTGGTGAAACGGGGTAAGTCCATGGCAAATACGGATGCGTCTTGAGCTACGAGACCTTCATCTTCAAATCTAACAGCCATCTCGATAAGTTCTTCCATTTCATCACCTCCGGAAAGATAATGCCAAATGTTTTCAGTGGTGAAGATATTGGAGAACCTTGAGTCCATCGAATTCAAATAAAATGAACCAAGGCCAATCACAAGGAGAATCATCACAGGAATCAATGCGATAACACGCCAGATAAACTTGCGATCAATGGGTAAAAGCAAGAAAAAGAAGGCCAGAATATATACAAAACTGACTTTTGTCTCGTTGAGGAACGTGGGAAACAGGAGGATAAAGTAAATTATATTTTCCTTAAAATTAGCCCACCAATGACGTTGAAAGTCCCACCGTTTGCTAAGCAGATAAAAGGAGATGACATAAATCAGCGTGGAAACCAAACCGGAACCACCATTAGAAAATGTACCCCCACCCCAGTCACAAGGGCCATAAACAAAAAACTGCTGCACGAGAAAAACAGCCTGGAGATATAGGAACAGGTGCAACTGTCTGTCAAATGATGTGACAAATCTGTCGGCATTTTTAGAGTTAAGTATATGCCTGAGAATGGGCATTGACATCAACAGCGGGATATAAAACCGGAATCCATTTAATGTTGCGACCATGCTTTCGCCGTTAACGAACATCGACACAAACATTATAATCAGAAAAGAGACTAAAATGAAAATGTCGTGTTTGTGACGGATGACGGAGCATCCCAATATTAGGAACGAGATGTCAATGAACAGATGTATCGCCGGTATAAATGAGATTAGAGACGGTATAATCTGCATACATACCACACCATATAGGATAGCAACCCATAGAGTGGTAAACAAGAATCCGGAGTAGAGCTTATACTTTTCTACCATCCTTCAAACACACAAAAGCGAAATGGACGATTGGAAAGACAGGGAGCCGTCAGCTAATCTTAGTGCCTTTATGACCGCGACCGTAGCCGTAGCCGTAACCTTTCTTGGCGTGTGTGCCGTTGACAACAACCGAAAGTTTCTTCAGGCGCTTATCCTCGTAGATATTCTCAATGAAATGCAAATCATTGATAGAGCTATAGTTGACTCGAGTGACGTAGACGGTTGCATCAGCGATCCGATCAAGCGTAAAGGTATCGCTCACCATTCCGACGGGGGCGCTATCAACTATAATGAAATCATACTTACCGCGCAGGTTAGCAAAAAGACTGTCAATCTTATCCGAAGCAAGGAGCTCGGATGGATTGGGAGGAATCGGTCCTGCCACAACAATGTCAAGATTTTTATAACCCGGCATCGGAACTATCAGTTGATCAAGCGTAACCTCGCTTGATGAGAGATAGTTTGTAAGGCCGAAACGAGGATGAATATCGAGATAATTTTCGAGTTGCGGATTACGGATATCCATACCCACAAGGAGCACCTTTTGATCAGCGAGCAGAGAAAGTGACGCAGCAAGATTGCTTGAGATAAACGATTTACCTTCACCCGAGACAGTTGAGGTCACAAGGACTACTCGGTCAGCAGGGTCGCTGAGCATAAACTGCAGATTGGAACGAAGCAGACGGAAGAGCTCGGTAGCCGACGTGGTATCGTCTTCGGTGACAACCATCTTACGTCCCGACTTATCAATACACATTTCGCCAAGAATGGGAGCAGAGACATAACGCTCCACTTCTTTACGGTCTTCAAATTTATTGCGAATAATCTTGTAAAGGAATAATGCAATCGGCGGTAAACACAGACCAATGATGAGTGCAATCAAGAGGATAGCCTTGTTAGAAATACCCAAAGGCTGAGTGAGAGTGTAAGCCTCGTCAATTACTTTTCCTTTTGAGAGAGAGTTGGCTAACATCATAGCGTTCTCCTCCTGACGCTCAAGGAGGAAGGTGTAGAGATGCTCTTTCATTGCCTGATGGCGTTTGAGCGAGACATACTCACGCTCCTGAGTCGGGATGCTGCCCAAGAATGAGTCAGCCTTGCCTTGCTCACGCTGAAGCTCACAGAGTTTGAGAGTGGATTGTTCAAGGATTTTGTTGGTGGACCGCAGGAGATTTTGCCTTGAAAGGGCTATTCGGCGGTCAAGCATACGGAGGGATACGTTGTCGCTCTTAGCATTTTGAGTGAGTGCTATACGATTGACAATCATCGTATTAAGCGAGTCGATGCCGCGCTGCAGAATTTCGTTGTTGACCATAGCGGGCACAAGCTCAGAGGCAGCAAGGGAATCAGCGAAGAAATCGCGAGTGATACGCAGAATTTCAACTTCAGCCTCCTGTTCAAAAATCTTTTCAGAGAGAGCCGACTTCTTCTCGGCCTGCATTACAGCATCAGCCTCGATATCAATAATATTATGGCCTGTCTTGAAGTTTTGAATAGCCGATTCTGCCAAATCAAGATCATGACCAATAATGTCAATACGATCCTCAAGAAAAGTAGCAGTCTTCTGGCCGGAGAGACGTTTCTCATAGATACCTCTTTCGTTATATTGCTTCAAAAGTTCGTTGAGCACGGCAGAAGCATAGGCGGCGTTAGGATGATCAAACGAGAGGGTAATCACATTACTCTTTTTGCTTGCCAGGTCAGCAAGCACCTGATCGGTAAGATTTTCAGCTGCACTTTCATATCCGCTGAATAGGATAGTAGTGTTCACCTCGCGACCTTTAGGATAATTAGCTGTGGGAATTACACTATAGTCACCATAAGGAGTCTTGACTTCGCAAGGAAGAGTAACATCATCCAATTCTACAAGCGTTTTGTTCTTGCGTCCACCTTTCACCTTAATCTCAGCTTTTCCGGCTTCATTCACCTTAACTTTGAACGTCAATGTAGTAGAAAGAGTGTCGGCAGCATTTGACACAGCGGACATAACATCAACCGGAAACTCAGGATAAGCCTGACGAGTGCGGAGGAATCCGGTGGTAACGAAATATTGCTTGTTGAGAGTAAGCGCTTTGGCAACATTACGGTAAAGGGAATGAGATGAAATTACAAAAATTTCGTCCTCGACGTAAGCGCTTGAGCCAAAGAGGCTACCCATACCGGAGACGGCCGGCGCTGATGATGAAACGCCGAAAGGCCCATCATCTTCCTGCGAGATAAGGATATTGGCTCTAACAGCCATTGGGCGCTGGTTCATACGAGTGGCAAGATAGCCGAAAGTGCCACATATGAGCACTGACACTACAAACCAAGGCCATTTGGATAAATAGCTTTTTAGAAGGGCGTTGAAATCTATATAGTCTGACGAAGCCTTGCGGGTGTTAGCCATAATGTATGGAAGTCGTTAATAGAAAAGTGATATTAAAGTACGAGTGCAATCATCAGCGATGCCACCACTGACACTGCACTTACAACAGTGGATATGACGGAGAGCTTATAAGCGTTATTCTGATTATATTTAGAATTGGCCTGACGAATATTATTAGGCTGAACGTAAATATAATCGTTGGGTTGTACATAGTAATACGGTGAGTTGAGCATCTCCGACGAGTTCAAATCAATATGAGCATATTTGCGCTCGCCGTCTACCTCGCGTATAACAAGGACATTCGAACGTTCGCCAAACTCAGTGAGGTCTCCGGCGGCGGTCAAAGCTTCAAGGATTGTCATTCGATTGCGGGTCACTTCGATAGGACCGGGAGTTTTCACTTCGCCGGCAACACTGACTCTGAAGTTGACAAGCTGAACATCTACCGTAGGGTCTTCAACATCGGCACTAATGCGACTTTCAAGATAAGCCTCGAGCTCTTCAACGTTCATCCCGGCCACGTGGACAGTGCCAAGCACAGGAAAATCAATATCTCCAGCTTTCGATACTATATAAGTCTTCTGACGCGGAGCGCTTGATGAAGAGAACTGCTGGCGTGTGGCCGGATTTGCCATAGGGAGGTTGTAAGCGGCAGTAGCCGACTGGTTGATAGAAGAGACATTGATATAGAGCTCATCATCGGGGCATATCTTAGGAAGATAATCGTTCAATGGGAGCGTGCCTTCTTTGACTCCTGCTATATCCACAAAATAAGGAAGCACCGTTTTAGAGGAAGAGCAAGAAGCAAAGAGCACCACAAAGAATAGTCCGGCTATGAGTCCGTAATATTTCATTTTATATTTCTTCAAAAAGTGTAACGACTTCTCAACGAGATAATATCCGGCACAATGCCAGACACTATTGAATAACGAATAACAGTTTCAATTTATTATAAATGTACCTGTTATAATTCTAAAGGCTATCTGAGGGAATGAGACGTTTGTAAATGCGTCGGAAGTTATCATCTGCGAGAGAAAGTTCCTCGGCGCGTTCGGCATAATCGGCGCCATAGAGACTTTCAACAAGATTAGCAAGATAAAGGCGTTCGCGATCTTTCTCGATAGCAGCACCCACAAGTCGAGAAATCTCCTCGACATAACGCAAAGAATCGATAGCGTGGAGATAGCGAGCCGCAGAGACCACAAACTGACCGGTAGAGTCGACAAGTATCATATTGTCAATCAACTCGGACATGATATCATCACACAATCCGATATGATTGGCAATATATTCATAAGTCAGCAAGCCATCGGGGTCGGCAGCAAGTTCTTTTTTAAGGTTTTGATCCATGCTCAATCTTTGGTTGTATAGTAATTTGAGTAGGCATATTTTCTATAACTTGAATCTGAGGCCTTGGTTCCGTTAAGTAACACCATAAGGTTGTTAAACCTATGGGTGTCATACATATCGTTGAGATTTGGAAGGAGCTGCTTATCAGTCAGCCCTGCTCTGAGAACAAAGATTGTAGCGTCAGCGAGAGGTGTGATAATCGAAGTATCAGCCACAATTTCAACAGGAGGACAATCAAGGAGAATGTAGTCATACTCCTCACGCAGACTGTCAATCAACGATTGCAGACGGTCGGAATAGAGTAGCTCAGAGGGATTGGGAGGGATTGTGCCCACCGGAAGGACATAAAGTCCATCGCATTTTGTGGGCAAAATAAGAGATTTATAATCATCTACGACACCGACTATATAGTCAGACACGCCTCTGACATTTTTGTCAACTATATTTGACAATGACGCACGACGCAGGTCAAGGTCAATGGCAAGCACGCGAGCCTTATTGCTTTTTACAGCCAAAGCAGCAGAGAGATTAATGGACACAAAGGATTTTCCCGAGCCGGGATTGAAAGATGTGACCATAATCACTCGGCTGTTGGAATTGCGAGTAATAAACTCAAGATTAGCTCTCACCATCCTGAACGACTCGTTGATAACACTTCTACCATGTTCATAGACGAGCAAGGATGGAGCAGCATCAACATCACTTTTTCTGCGTGCAAGGCATTTGCATTTATGCCAAAATCCGTTCATCTTCCCTCTTTCAGAATCGGCCTGTGGGATTTCGCCGACAAAGGGAGTGCGGAGAATCTCCAAATCCACGCGGCTTTGAATTTGAGTTTTAAGGGATTCAACAACAAACAGCGATACGGCCGGAATAAGAATTCCAAGCACAAAGGCCGCAAGGAAAATATTGCGCGACACAGGAGCCGTAGGCGCCTTAATTCCCCACGGAGGAGTAATCACACGGAAATTACCCGGGGTATAAGCCATAGAAAGCTCATTTTCCTCACGTTTCTGAAGGAGGAAGAGATAGAGCGATTCCTTGACTTTCTGCTGACGCTCTACCGAGAGGAGATATTTAGCCTGTGAGGGTGAGGATGCAATTTTTTTGGTGGTGACGCGGTCATTCTTAATCAGCGAACGGAGTTCGGTTTCATAAGCCACAGTCTGATTTTCAAGAGCTGCAACGAGTGATTTGCGGATGCTCTGCAAGCGCTCGTCAAGCGACTTAACCATAGGGCTACTCTCGCCGGCTGCCGACAGCAGCTTATCGCGTTCGAGCACTAAAGTGTTATAATTCAACACCTGCTGAGAGATAGATGAACTCTCAATGCCCATATTGGCGGGGAGAATAGTGTTCTGATTAGAGGGCAATTTGATATAATCGAGCATCTGTGCAAGCACAGCAATCTGTGTAGATATAGTGAGCTGGCGTTTGGTACTCTCGTTGGCATCGTTCATAAACATTGACGAAGCAACAGCAACATCAGGCACCAAATGTTCACCTTTGTAGGAGGCAATGTCGGAATCTACATTTCCGAGTTCCTGCTCAATCACTCCTAATCGTTCATTAATAAACTGAGACGTGGCCACAGCCATCTGCTCTTTATCCTCGCGCCAATTTTTATTATATATCTCAAGAAGAGTATTGATATAATTTACAGCACGAGGCACAGATACGTCCTTCATCGTAAAATTAACCACGGTGCCATCATCGTCAGCCATCTCTATTGACAACTTATCTGAATAGATGGTGACAGCATCTGTCAGAGATGAACGACGCACAGCAATCTCATAGGGATAATAAGCATCAAACGCAGCGCCAGGGATTACCACCACTCGGCCGACCGGAGTAGCAATTGTGTCGCCAAGGGTTGTCACAATTTCAGAGCTATCTTTAATTTTCCCGCTAACGAAATCAAAGAGTTGAGCCTTGCCGTCGCCTATGAGTCGGACTTTAAGACGAGCGCCCTCTTCCGATTTCAGATCGACGAATCGGACTGCAATAACAGCCGAGTCGCCATATAGTGTTTTCGGTCGTAGAAAGGGCTTTGCGGTATAGTCGGTGCGCAAATCAAGTGCCTCAATAACTTCCATAGCTAACGCAGGCGACTTAAATGCCATAATCTCATTGGCTACATTTGACGACCGTTGGAAGAGGCCTATATCTGAGAGCGCATTAGACACGCCGGTGTTGTCAGAATCAATATCCTCAATAACCACCTGTGCCGTCCTGGTATATACTTTCGGGCTTTTTAAGATATAGAAAGAGGCGAGACCGAAACACAGAGCCAACGAAACGGCAAACCAGCGCCAATGATGGATGCATTGGAAGATATAGTCTTTCAAATTAATACCCTCATCTTCGTCGCCTTGCAGGGGAGCAGCAATAGGCTGAAGGCTCACCCCCGGATATTGGCTTTTAGGGTGTTGTGTTTGATTCACGGAATTATTTTCAGAGGTCATTTTGATGTTTGATATTAGGAGTGCAATCTTCTTATCAACGGATAATCAAGGCCACAACTGTGATTACGACAGAGGCAAGTGAAATCCAGAAAGAAG
>JAFLRW010000077.1:0-266 GCA_022511285.1 Duncaniella sp. | reverse complement strand
TTAAGGGTAGACTGTCTTATGCGTGTCGGGTTAGGCTCTACATAAATCACATCATCTTGCTGAACATAGTAGACCGGCGAGTTAAGCAGGTCCTTCTCAGAAAGAAGATTGACAATATATGTATCCTGTTTGTCGCCATTTCGGCGAAGCACTTTAATGTTAGAACGTTCGCCATAGATAGTGAGGTCGCCGGCAGCGCCAAGCATATCCAATATAGTCATATCCTCAGAGTCTATCTGATATCTTCCGGGCTTAGCCACTTCGCC
>JAFLRW010000076.1:3603-8581 GCA_022511285.1 Duncaniella sp. | reverse complement strand
AAGCTCGCTACTGAGTAATTTTGCATTACTGCCGGTTATAATCACTTTCATTCCCTGCCGGAGCAATCTGTTGACAAAGAGATGCCATCCCTCTATATTCTGAGCTTCGTCAAGAAATAGGTGGGTGAAATCGCCGTAAATTTGGTAGAGACCTTTTAATACATCGTTCAGATCATCAGCTGACAACCGGACGAAACGCTCATCGTCAAAATTCACATAAGCAAAATTTACCTTAGCCTTATTCAATACGTTGAGACATAATGTCGATTTTCCACTACGGCGCACACCTATTACCACTTGAGCCTTTTTACTCTCAAGTTTGATCATATCTTCTTCTTTGCGTTTGCAAAACCACTGGGAACGAAGTGCGTTGAGTTCCTCTCGTTGGTCACGTAATATTTCAAGCAATACTGAATTATCCATTAATATCTTGTATTTATGGTACAAAGATAGCAAAACTTCGATAAACACCCAAAATATCAACTACAAAACTACGATAAACATAGATTTTTAAGGTGGGTCAACTACGATAAAACCAATATACCGTGTTAAAAAATCACTCATTTTTTTAATTGTTAGCGCCATATCATGCCAATTTTGGCACTATTGCATTGCGGTGTGTGAGGTGGGTTTGGGTATGTCGCGGTAAATGGTTATATTTGCAGTCTGATTATCTATCCTCACATTCACTGAGAGCTATGGACACATCGTCGACCACAGGCAGCGATTGCCTGGTAATTATCCCCACCTACAACGAGAAAGAGAACGTTGAGGCTATTATCGAGGCTGTGCTCGGCCTTGAACAACCGTTTGATATCCTTATCATTGACGACAATTCGCCCGACGGGACTGCCGAGATAGTGCGCGGCGTGATGGAGCGCCATCCGGGCAGGGTCAGGCTCTTGGAACGCGCCGGAAAGCTCGGTCTCGGCACCGCCTACATCGAGGGGTTCCACAAGGCCATAGAGTGGGGATATGATATGGTGTGTGAGATGGATGCCGATTTCTCTCACGCTCCGGCCGACCTTCTGCGCTTGCGCAGCGCGTGTGTCGACGGCGGGGCCGATGTGGCCATAGGCTCGCGCTATCTCACGGGGGTCAATGTGGTCAACTGGCCTATGGGGCGAGTGCTTATGTCATACTATGCTTCGCGCTATGTCCGCATAGTCACAGGCATGCCTGTCCACGATTCTACGGCCGGATTTGTGTGCTATCGCCGCAGGGTCTTGGAGGCGCTGCCGCTTGACAGGATTCGTTTCAAGGGGTATGCTTTCCAGATAGAAATGAAGTTCCTGTCATATAAATATGGCTTTAAGATTCAGGAGGTGCCCATAGTGTTCGTCAACCGTGCGCTCGGCACTTCCAAGATGAGCTCCGGCATTTTCTCGGAGGGGCTCTTCGGGGTGTTGCGCCTGAAGTGGAGCAGCCTTTTCACAAAGTATCCCGACTATTCTTCTAAGCAATGAGCCGCCGTCTGTATCATAATGCCATCATAGTCAACGAAGGGTGCGAGACGCCGGGGTGGGTAGCCACCGAGGGCCACTTCATCACGACGGTGGGGCACGGCGAGCCTCCGGCAGAAATGCTATCCGAGGGTGATGTCGAGGCTGTCGACGGCGGCGGCGGTTATCTGATGCCCGGTGCCATCGACACCCACGTGCACTTCCGCGATCCGGGGCTGACCGAGAAGGCCGACATTGCCACCGAGAGCCGTGCGGCAACGGCCGGCGGGGTCACTTCGTATATCGACATGCCAAACACTGTGCCGCAGACCGTCACCCTGCAGGCTGTGGAGCAGAAAATGGCGCGCGCGGCGGAGGTCTCTGACGCCAACTATGCCTTCTTTATCGGGGCCACCGATTCCAATCTCCCCGAGCTGCTCGCTGCCGACTATACCCGCATCCCGGGCATAAAGCTTTTCATGGGCTCTTCAACCGGAGGGATGCTTGTGGCCGACGACTGCCTCCTCGACCGCCTCTTTGCCTCGGCTCCGGCCATCATCGCCGTCCATGCCGAAGACGAAAACATCATAGCCGCGGCGCGCGAGCGCCTTAAGGCAGAACACCCCGAGGGGATTCCCGTGGAGCGCCACACCGATGTGAGGTCCCGCGAGGCTTGCATAGCGGCCACGCGCCGAGCCATTGCCCTGGCCGAGCGCCACGGCGCCCGACTGCACATCTGCCACATCTCCACAGCCGATGAGCTTCGCCTCATTGCCGAAGCAAAGCTCCGGGGAGTGAAAGTGACCGCCGAGACCTGCCCTCAATATCTCCTGTTTGACCGCACTGACTTCAACATCCTCGGCTCACGCATTAAATGCAATCCCGCCATCAAAGACCCCTCTGACCGCATAGCACTGCTGCGCGCACTCCGTCCCGGCGGCATCATCGACACAATAGCCACCGACCACGCCCCCCATCTGCTCTCTCAGAAAGAGGGCGACGCCCTGACGGCGGCATCGGGGATGCCTATGGTGCAATTCTCTCTTGCCGCCATTCTTGACCTCATTGACTCCGAGCCGGAAGTGGAGGGAGTGTTGACGCCCGCACAGGTGGTAGAGCTGATGGCCCACGCGCCGGCTCGAATATTCGGCATAGAGCGTCGCGGATTTCTGCGCCCCGGCTATTATGCCGACCTCGTTCTGGCACGACGCCTCCCCCTCCCCGGCCACAAGATTACCGACGCCGACGTCGTAAGCCGATGCGGCTGGACCCCCCTGGCGGGTCGCACCATCTCTTGGCAAATCACGACCCTCGCCCACACAAAACTGCCGTTAAGATTCGGCCGATAGCGGGATTTTGACTAATTTTGTCTCCCCGTTCTCCTTAAATACTAAACCAACCAAAGCACAATAGTAAATACATCATAATGACTGAACAAACTAACGTCAAGACCCTCGACAAGGTAGTGGTCCGCTTCTCGGGCGACTCAGGCGACGGGATGCAGCTTGCCGGCAACATATTCACCAATGTGTCGGCCGGGCTGGGCAATAAAGTATCAACCTTCCCCGACTATCCGGCCGAAGTGCGCGCCCCGCAGGGTTCGCTCAGCGGTGTGTCGGGATTCCAGGTGAGCGTCGGGGCCGAGGTCCACACGCCCGGCGATGAGTGTGATGTGCTTGTGGCTATGAACCCCGCAGCACTCAAGCAGAACGCACGCTTTCTCAAACCGTGCGGAGTGGCCATCGTTGATATCGACTCCTTCAAGGAGGCCGACCTCCGCAAAGCTCTTTTTGTGACCGACGAGCCGTTCAAGGAGCTTGGAATCAAGGCTCAGATTGTAGAAGTGCCGGTCACCACACTGACTCGCGCCGCCCTTGCCGATTCGGGTATGGACAACAAAAGCATCCTCAAATGCCGCAATATCTTTGTCCTCGGCCTCGTGTGCTGGCTGTTTGACCGCCCCTTGGAGGGAGCCACAGCTATGCTCCGCGGCAAGTTTGCCAAGAAACCCGCCGTCTTCGAGGCCAATGCCAAGGTGCTCCGCGCCGGCTATGACTATGGCCACAACATCCACGCCACAGTCTCCACCTGCCGCATCGAAACCGGCAAGGCCGAGCCCGGCACATACACCGACATCAATGGAAATACAGCCACTGCCTGGGGACTTATAGCCGCCTCAGAGCAGTCGGGCCGTCCTTTATTCCTCGGCTCTTATCCCATCACTCCGGCCACCGACATCCTCCAGGAACTCGCCAAGCGCAAAGACCTCGGGGTCAAGGCCGTGCAGATGGAAGACGAGATTGGCGGCATCTGCTCTGCAATCGGAGCATCCTATGCCGGACATCTTGCCGCCACATCCACATCGGGACCCGGATTGGCACTTAAAAGCGAAGGCTTGGGCCTCGCTGTGATTGCCGAACTCCCATTGGTGGTAATCGACGTGCAGCGCGGAGGCCCCTCTACCGGTCTCCCCACCAAAACCGAGCAGACCGACCTTATGCAGGCCCTCTACGGCCGCAATGGCGAAAGTCCTATACCTGTGGTGGCTGCTTCGACGCCAACAGACTGCTTCACAATGGCCTTCGAGGCATCGCGCATAGCCCTCGAACACATGACCCCCGTGATACTCCTCTCCGACGCCTTCATCGGCAACGGCTCAAGCGCTTGGCGCATCCCCGAGCCGGGCGAACTCCCGGCTATCAATCCTCCGCTCCACAGCGAGGCCGACGGAGACTACTCCCCCTATCGTCGCGATGCGGAGACCCTCGTTCGCCGCTGGGCCATTCCCGGCACACCCGGAGCCGAACACCGCCTCGGAGGCCTTGAAAAAGACTATGACACAGGCGCCATCTCCATCGACCCCATCAACCACGAACGTATGGTGGCCACAAGGCGCGAAAAGATAGCACGCATTGCCGACCGCATACCCCGGCTCAAAGTAATCGATGCTCAGGGAGCCGATACGCTTCTCGTGGGATGGGGCGGAACATACGGGCACCTGCGCACCGCGTCGGCCGAACTTACAGCCGAGGGTACCCCCATTGCCTTTGCCCATTTCAACTACATCAACCCCCTGCCAAGCAATACGGCCGACATCCTCAGAGCATACAATCGTATAATCGTTGCCGAGCTCAACACCGGAATGTTTGCCGACTGGTTGCAGTGTCACTACCCCGACTTGAAAATCAGCCGAATCAACAAAATCCAAGGCCAACCGTTCCTTGTGAGCGAGGTCAAAGCCCGTATCAAAGAAATTTTGGAGGATAAATAAGACCCAGCTATGAATCAGACCACACCCTGCGCGGCCTACACTGCCGCCGACTATAAAAACTCCAATCCCGTGCGCTGGTGTCCCGGCTGCGGCGACCACGCCATCCTATCGGCCCTCCACAAGGCAATGGCAACCATCGGAGTGCCGCCGCATCAGACTGCCGTAATCTCAGGCATCGGATGCAGTTCGCGCCTCCCTTACTATATGGCCACCTACGGCTTCCACACCATCCACGGCCGTGCGGCAGCCATAGCCACCGGATGCA
>JAFLRW010000076.1:0-3593 GCA_022511285.1 Duncaniella sp. | reverse complement strand
CCGGCGACGGCGACGGCCTCGCCATCGGAGGCAACCACTTCATCCACGCCGTGCGCCGCAACGTCGACATCAACATCATCCTCTTCAACAATAAAATCTACGGCCTCACCAAAGGGCAATACTCCCCCACATCCGACCGCGGATTCGTCTCCAAATCTTCCCCCTACGGCACCACTGAAGACCCCTTCATCCCGGCCGAGCTCGTGTTTGGAGCGCGCGGATGCTTCTTTGCCCGCTCCATCGACGTCGAATTAAAGATCACCGAAGAGGTGCTCACGGCCGCCGGTCGCCACCGCGGGCTCACCGTCACCGAAGTGCTCCAAAACTGCGTAATCTTCAACAACGGCATCCACAATCCCATCACCGACCGCGAAGTGCGCGCCGACCGCACCATCCTGCTCCGCCACGGCCAAAAAATGCTCTTCGGCAAGAACATGGACCGCGGATTGGTGCAGGACGGCTTCCTGCTCAAAGCCGTCACCATCGGTGAAGACGGCTACACCATCGACGATGTCCTGACCCACGACGCCCACACACCCTCCAACTTCCTCCACCAGCAGCTCGCAATGATGGACGGCAACGACCTCCCCTTGGCCCTCGGAGTGATTCGAGACGTCGACTCACCGGTCTACAACGAAGAGATTGAAGCACAAATAGCCGATGTCAGAGCCCGCAAAAACTTCACATCCCTCCGCGATATGATTCTTGCCGGCGAAACCTGGACTGTCTAAACACCGCCCCCCACACCTGAGCCGCAGAGCAGCTATCCCGTCATAGCCCCTCTGCGGCTCTGATTTGTATATTTAAACCACATCAAAGCCCCTTCAGCCGCCCACAATCAATGCGATTATGTGGATGAACCTCAATATTTTCAATAATTTTTGCAATTAACAACCCGTCTCATACAAATTAGTTTTCTCCAAGATCAGCAGTAGAGATTTTTTAAAAAAAATTTGTAAAAATAGAAAATTCAACTTAAATTTGCATGCGAATCACTTACAGAGGTCTCAGTGGGCACTGTTTGTGAGAGTTGTTTACATACAGGGCGTTTATCTGCGCTTTTTCTTGATGACTAAGAACTTCGCAACTTCTAAAATCTCAGTCAAGAAATAAGTAACGGTAGATGTCTTTCGGGTATGATTGTATTCCGAAGAAAGGTTTGAAGAAAACCTTTCAGGGGGTTTATATCATACGGCGTGAGGCCTCTGCGTTACTCGTTCAACTGAGATGGGTAATGCGAAGACCTTTAGTCGTGGGACGGGTAACGGATACAGACTCTCACGCTCTTTTTTATATTTTAAAAGCCTGAATCAGAGGAGTCTATAAGGCTTTGTAAATATGAAAAAATTTACATTTAGTTTTTTATGTGGCTTGTTGGTCGCAATGTTAGTCACATCTTGTGCGTCGATGTTCACGAAATCGAGCCAAGAGATTACGTTTAAAGGTCTGCCGGGAACGAGAATTCACGACCCTAAGAAAAATGCTTTTGTGGCAGAAGTGGGGCAAAATGGTTTTGCAACTGCAAAACTCCGCAAACAGTTGTCGTCAAAGAAGCTTGATGCTTATCAGGAGGGGTATGAGACTCGTGAGGTTCAAGTTGATGCAAAATTCAATCCGGTATCTTTGTTGAATATCATATTCGGAGGTATTCCTGGCTTTGCTATAGATGCTGCTACCGGTAAAATGATGTCATACAGCAAGGATATCGTAGACGTAACGTTGATTCCTATGGCTCCAACTGACGAGGAGAGTGTGATTATTCCACGACAGACAGTCACGCGTGATAATCCTGGCGTTACCGATATGGAGAAAACCATTGTTCGTTGGTTTTTTGACTCCGACCCAAGAGGTTGTCGTGTTTTCTATCGTGTCATATCGAATATACCCGATGAGGTGAAAAACACCAACGAAACATATCTCACCACAACTCCGCTTGAAGAGACAAAAAGTTTTAATATCCAAGGCCTAACATATGAGAACGCAAATGATGTGATAATCGAAATTAAGGTTTCGAAGCGTGGATTTGAAGATCAGGTAAAGCGCTATAATGTACGTCAAGCTCTTGATCAGCAGGAGATAAGCGGTTTCTTTGAAATGGTGCCTAAAGAATGAGATTTATAATTATGCATTTTGTTTAAAATTTAACAATATGATTAGAATATTATTGCTGCTAACGACATTTATCTCACCTCTAATGAAATCATCGGCAAAAGACTACGTTGTCACATTGTCGTGTGATCCGGATGGGGCAGCTGTTTACTTTAATGGTATGCAAATAGCTGAAACAACTCCTGCGGTATTTGAAGTCCCCGCTAAGATGGTAGGCAAACCGTTGATGTTCAAATTTGTCAAGGAGGGTTATGAGTCAAAGACGGTTACTGTTTCATACAATAAGAAAGAATTGAAATCATCTCCGATTGTGTATTGTTCATTGAAAGTTGACAGAACAATCGGTTCTGATCCTACAGTTCCAAGGGGGCAGGGAAACGCCCGTGTTTCGCGGAATAACCCAGGTGCCACAGCTATGGAGCGAGCTATAGTTCGCTGGTATTTTGACTCCGACCCTCGAGGTGCAAGAATATTCTATAGAGTGATATCCAATGCTCCGGACGAGGTGAAAAATACAAATGAAACATACCTCACCACAACTCCATTAGAAGAGACCAAAAGTTTTAATATTCAGGGCTTGACTTATGATAATGCCAGAAATGTCACGATAGAAATCAAGGTTTCAAAACGAGGATACGAGGATCAGGTTAAAAGATTTAATGTGCGTCAGGCTCTTGATCAACAGGAGATAAGCGGTTTCTTTGAACTTGTGCCCAAAGACACTAATGGCTCAGAATAAGATAATATTCAGAAACTGAACGAAATTAAAAAAATTCTGCACACAATATAAATCAGCCAATTAGTTTTATTCTAAATGGCTGATTATTTTATATCCGATGTTCTGTTCAAGACAAATTATTACGTGGTTTGTTGAAAAAAAGCGTAAAAAATTTGCAAAAAATAAATAAATGTGTGTAAATTTGCAGCATAGACAATTTTTTAACATCAACCCCCTTAATCAATCTTACAATGAAAGCTATTGTTGAAAAAATTACAGCTGCCTATGAGGCTTATGCTAAAGACGCTGCCGCTCAAGTAGAAAATGGTAACAAGGCTGCCGGTGCTCGCGCCCGCAAGGTGTCTCTTGAGCTTGAGAAGCTCCTCAAGGAGTTCCGCAAGGCTTCTATCGCTGCTGCTAAATAAGCATAGCACACAGTCCTTGTATTACACATAGGCATATAGCGAGCCTTGGTTCGGTCAGATCTGAACCAAGGCTCGTCGGTTTTTTCGTGGAGTTATCTTTGCAGTCCGGAGATGATTCGCGCACTGATGTAGACTCCGGCCATTGTGAGCACTATGAGAGCGGAGCAGGGCACTTCAATAATAATGGAAAGGAATAGCCCCCCGATTGAACATAGCAGCGAGATGCAGATGCTCATAAACATTATGGTGCGGAAACGGCGGCAGAAAATCTCGGCGGTCATCTGTGGCAAAGCGAGCATGGACATCAATAGCATCACGCCCACCAAGCGGATGGTGAGCAC
>JAFLRW010000075.1 GCA_022511285.1 Duncaniella sp. | reverse complement strand
CCTCGAATTGGTTAAATCCATCGACCTCAAAGCCAATCCCACCACCGTATGGACTCTGGCGCAACTCCCGCTCGCCGAATATAAGGCCGCAGGCGCTGTCAACTTCGAAATTCGTCTCACAGCCACTCACAACGACGACTCCCACACTTGGAGTGTGCCCATCGACGCCATCGCCGTGCGCGACCTCGTCGACACCGACCTCAGCATCATCTCAGCCTCTGCCTCAGCAGCCAAGACCGCTCCCGGCAAAGAGATTTCCGTCAGCGCTCACATCCAGAATCAGGGCATAGCCTCTGCCGAAGCTGCGGCCGTGCTCTATATAAACGGTGCGAAGGTGGCCGAGCAGAGCCTCGGCGAGATGGCCCCTGATGCGTTTGCCGACGCCACTCTCACCTACACCGTGCCTCTCAATGCTCCCGAGCAGCTTGCCGTCAAGCTCTCCGTTGAGGCCGAGGGCGATGCCGTTGCCTCAAACAACGACTTTGAGACCACCATAGCCGTGCAGTTTGCCCCCTATCCCACCGTGGGCAATCTCACCGCCGTGGCCAATGAAGAGGGCACGGCAGTAACCCTCCGGTGGGACAAGCCGGTAGTGGACACCCCCGAGCCTGTCACCGTGTTTGAAGACTTCGAGAGCGAGGACTATGTGCCTATGTCAATCACAGGCGCCGGAGGCTTCACCGTCTACGACGGCGACGGCGAGAGAACTATCAACGTCTTCTCCGAGACCTACAACCCCTACCAGACACTTCTTATGGCATTCCAGCTCTTCAACCGCGACCTTGCAAACCCCTACTATGAAGAAGATTGCAATCCCCACAGCGGCTCATCCTTTATGCTGGCCCCCACAAGCTACTATGCCGACAACGACAACTGGCTCATCTCGCCCGAACTCTCCGGCCGCGCTCAGACCATCACATTCTATGCCAAGAGCTTCAGCATCACTTGGGCCGAATCAATGGAAGTGCTCTATTCCACCACAGGCAACAACCCCGCCACCGACTTCACTGCCGAGCCGCTGCTCAAAGTGGAGGCCGTAGAAGATGGCTTTTATATGATCGGCGGTGTGCCTGAGGAGTGGACCAAATATGAAGTCAACCTCCCCGAGGGTGCCAAGTATTTCGCCATCCGCCACTTCGGATGGTACACCTGCGCCCTCTTCATCGACGACATCACCTACGAAGCCGTTCCCGAGATTCCCGCTGACCTTGCCGTGACAGGCTACTATGTGATGCGTGGCACCGAACTGCTCACCTCCGAGCCCATAGCCGCCACAGAGTATGTAGACAGCAATCTCCCCGCATTTGAGACAGAGATTGATCTCACCTACACCGTAATCCCCGTCTACAACTACGGCATAGCCCCCGGCTCCGACGTCACCGTCCACGCCATTACATCCGGTCTTGAGACCATTGAGGCAGCCGATGCATCAGCGGCCGATACGTTTATCAACCTCCAAGGCCAGCGCATCCCCGCTTCGCGCCTCACTCCCGGCATCTACATCCGCATCAGCGGCTCACAGACAGCAAAAGTAATAGTCAGATAATAAGTGACTGATTATAAATAATTGTAGGGGTAGACCATCGCGATCTACCCCTACAATTATTTTTAGTCTGTTTGGACCGGAGAGAGAGTCTATAGTTTTTTCTTTAGGTCGTCTAATAAATCCTGTTTGTCCTGATTTATTTACATAACCTTCTGGATATACAATAATTGTATTCTATTAATGAATAAAATTAAATTCTATACAATTAAAGAGCGGAAGTTTGGTTTCCTTAATGAAAAGGGAAAGGAAATAATATCTCCAGTTCGTGAAGTCGTGCAACGACTCTTGGAGTGATGTTGAGCTCTCTTTATATAAGTCATCATTAAGGCTAAAGTTATGCGTATCCCTAAAACACAAGGCACTCGCAACACAAAGAGAGACTACTCTGTTCGCATTTGTTTTATCTATTTCTTACGATAGTAAAAATCACAACGTATAAAAAGCAAACAATAAAAATAAAAATAGAATATCTGTTCAAAAAAACATTAATTCTATTGTAAGTGTGCCATAAATAGTTTGACCCTTTTACTTTATCAGAGATAAATAGACACATGAATGCTGAAAATCCAAAGACTAATAAATAAATATGGGGATTATATTGAAATGCTTCAGTAAAGTCTCCTTTAAAAAGGCAGATCAGAGCTCTTGTGATTCCACACCCCGGACAGTGTATTCCAAAAAAATGGTATATGGGACATTCCCATGGGAATGTCCCATATAAAACTAAAATTGGAATCAAAATCCCTAATAGTAGCAGGAAAAACGTTTTTTTATAGAATGACTTAAAGCCACTTAAATCCACATTGAGAGTTTTTTCCAATTATATTCTTTGGTTAACTTATTGATATTAAACAGATCAATAAGCCACCAAATACCGCAACCTCCTCCAGTTAACAATTTTCCAATACCTGCTCCGGTTTGGACAAGCATAAAACGATCGACACCAAGACTTCCTAAAAATATAGAAACCATTAGTAAAGTCATAGGCGATTTGAATTCCAACAAGGAGACGTTCGTCCACTCGTCTTCGGACATTTCTAATAATTTTGCTCTAATATGAGGCAAATTTCCCTCTGGGAGAGCGTCCTTATTAGTCATGATCCACATGTTTACTTCTTGCTCTTTCATGAGATGTGTATTTTGCCGCGGTCCTCTCCTCGTTGGCATTAGGTTAAAAAAAGAAGACGTGAGAGTCTGTACAGTTGCCCTTCACGTTCTTTGAGGCTCTCGCATTGCCTATCTGTGTAGAAGAGCAACACCGAAGCCCACGTCTGTACGAAATGTATACGTTGAAATCCTTTCGAATTTCATGGGTTCACAAATCATACTACGAGAGCATCTACCGTTGCGAATTCTTGACACAGATTAGAATTTGCGAGATTCCAAAGAACCAAGAATAAGCGTTAGTAAACGCCTTCAAAAAAATGTCAGCATTCCACCCTCTATTACCCTTTCTATGGCTTCGACGGTGCTATGCTCTGCAAAATTAACCTACTTTCTTGATATAGCAAAATTTTTTTTAAAAATTCGCAAAAAAAATTGGGGGGCAGGTTCAAGGCAGGTTCAACTGGCAAGTGCAAAATTAGCGATTTGTTTGAAGAATTCAGATTTAGGGTTAGAAAAATTTAATTTTTTACGAGGGCGGAGGTTTAGTTTCCGACCAACGTTGATAATGAAATTGTCTGAGAAGTCATTGAAATTTGATTTTTTAGGGATGTATTGACGAATGAGTTTGTTTTCGTGTTCGACAGCACCTTTCTGCCAGGGCAGTAAGAATCAGCGGAATATACCGTTACGCCGAGTTTTTTAGTGATCGTAAGATGGTCCGCAAATTCGCTGCCGTTGTCGGTAGTGATCGTCTTGATGGTCTTGCGATAAGGGAACAGCAATCTTATGACCGCTTCAGCGAGTCGGTCGTGAATGCTTGTGCGGTTGGCTATGTTCGCGGCTTTTGTCGGCCCACTTAACCGTGTATTTATCAGATACTTACTTACCGATGCAGAAGTGGGTAAATATATTGTTGAGAATTTCAGGTGTTGGTATATCGCCGGTGATGGCTGAGAGGTGGGAGATGGTTTGACGCAAATGCTGAGCTGTGAATTCGGGCGGGAGGGATGATGATAGAGAGTCCATTACCTTCAACGCTGATTGGTGGGCTTCGGCAAGAATTGCTGCGTGGCGGGCATTAGTCACCATTACGCCGTCTTCAGCTCCGGTTTGTGTTGACTCAATTTCTGCAACCAACTGTTTGAGAAGGTCGTCAACACCTTCCCCTGTCATAGCCGATCCCTTAACGATTGTGGC
Organism: Duncaniella sp.; assembly: GCA_022511285.1. Taxonomy (GTDB): domain Bacteria; phylum Bacteroidota; class Bacteroidia; order Bacteroidales; family Muribaculaceae; genus Duncaniella. The sequence goes on along the minus strand of JAFLRW010000075.1, from coordinate 4,778 downwards.
TCCGGGGAGGTCGGGAAGGATAGGGGAGAGGGGGGCCGTGATGTCCTGCTTGTTTTGGAAGATGATTACGGCTGCGTCTGTTTTGGCGCGTATAGAGTCTATAAGTTGCCGTGGTGTAGGCGATTGAGGGTCCACAACAAGGATGACAATCCTAGCTTTATCTATAGCGGCAAGCGAACGCTCAATTCCGAGTTGCTCAATGCGGTCTGTGGTGTCGCGCAGGCCTGCTGTGTCAATGAATCGGAAGAGATAGTCACCCACTTCAAGGGTCTCTTCAATAGTGTCGCGAGTGGTGCCGTGAATATCGCTGACTATGGCGCGGTCGTCAGACAGCAAGCGGTTGAGCAGCGATGATTTCCCTGCATTGGTTGCCCCGGCAATAGCCACAGGAATGCCATCCTTGATAGCGGCACCCGCAGAATATGACTTATGGAGGCTTCCCACTGCTTCGGCTATCTCTTCTGATAGGCGATAAAGCTCGCTGCGGTCAGCAAATTCAACATCCTCCTCAGAGAAATCAAGTTCCAGTTCCAGCAGGGAAGCAAGTGTCAACAGGCGCTCACGCAGGGAGGCAAGTCGTTGCGAGAACACCCCCTTAAGCTGCGTTGCTGCCAGTCTATGGGCTGCTCTTGAGGATGATGCGATTATATCGGCTACTGCTTCAGCCTGGGCCAGGTCAAGGCGTCCGTTGAGCATAGCGCGTCGGGTGTATTCGCCCGGAAGGGCCAATCTGGCACCCTGCCTCACCAACAGAGCCAACACCTCACGCTGAATCCAACGCGAACCATGAATCGAGAGTTCTACCGTATCCTCGCCGGTAAACGAACGCGGGCCTCTGAATAATGTGGCTATACACTCATCAAGGACGTCGTCAGGGTGTTCAGGGTCAACAATCTCCCCAAAATGGGCTGTATGCCCTGCAAGGGCGGTCAGATTCTTTCCTCTCCACACTCTCTGAACTATTTCAATCGCCTTGTCGCCACTCACTCTGATTACAGCAATCCCGCCACACCCGTGGGGTGTAGAGACTGCGCAAATAGTGCTTTCAGAGTCGAATATATCGTTCGGTGTCATTTGCTTTTGGTCAGTGTGGCCCAACGGTTAAAATTGCATTGACTCTCTATATCGCGCTCCAGCTCATCTGGGAGCGAGTGGAAGAAATCAAACCCTGTCAAAGACTCGACGGAGTCTATTGTCACCGCTGCCTTCTGCATACCGCCTTCCACCTTGCTGTTTGGCATAATAAAGCCAATACCCATAGGCTGTGGGGCATCCGGCGCTATGACTACCTTGAAAAATTTGCGCGGGACATAGACTCTCGTATCTCCTATATACTCCTCCGGGTTTCCATCAATCACCGGGCCACACACTATGTAGATATGCCCCAGACTGCGAGCCCACACGCGGCATTTCTCTTCACGGGTGCGCCAGGCTCCGGTGTTGAGAGCCTTATCCTGCGGGGCTATGTTGGTGAGATAGAAGGTCTCTTCCATCGCTTTTTTGTCCCATTTCATATCTCCGGCCGGGGCCATATGCCCTCGGTCATAGCCTGAATAGGAATAGTCCCAGGTCTCTGCACAGCCTTCCACATCCGAATCTGCTCTGAAGCTATTCGCTCGCGGCTCTTTGCCGTCAGCCTCTTCGGCTGTCAACTCCCAGGCCACATAGTTGGGAATGTGTGCTTCGGGATTGAAACTTATATCCATTCCTCGATACTGCTTCCAGAAGCTTGGCGTCTCCGCAGGAATTTTCACATCAAGAAGATACCCGAAATTTGCATTGGATTCGGTCTCGGCCGGCTGTCCGGGGTGATTGTCGTCGGTTGAAGCCTTGCTCCGTGAGATAAAGAGACAGCCTGCTATGATTATAGCAATTACTATAATCTTGGATGGAGTAAAGAGTGGGGTTGATTTCTTTCTACGGGCCATTTTCACAGGTTTACAATTCAATGCTGTTAATGATGCGCGAGATTTCCACCACGTCGTCCACCGTTGTTCCTCTCGCTATTGGGAGGCTCAGCAACTCTCCGGCAATACGTTCGGTGACCGGCAGCGGCAAGTGAGGCTTATCGCGGTAGCAGGGCTGCATATGCGGTGGAACGGCATAGTGAATATCGGTCTCCACACCCAGCTCCGCAAGTTTCTTCTGAAATTCATCTCGTCGGCCGTCGGTGACGCGAATCACATATTGATGCCACACACAGTCAGTCACAGCGGCCGACATCAGAGGCTTGATTACATCCTTGCGGTCAATGGTCCGCCAATAGGCGAGGGCTTTTTCAAATCTGTCGGCGTTTTCACGGTCAGTAAACGGGAGTTTCACTCTGAGCATAGCAGCCTGCAGGGGGTCAAGCCGACAGTTAAAGCCCTGATAAATATTGTGATAGCGACGATCAGCACCATAATTAGCAAGGGCTCTGACTGTAGCTGCAAGCTCTGCATCGTGAGTCACCACAGCTCCGGCATCGCCAAGCGCTCCGGTGTTTTTCGTGGGATAAAAACTCAAGGCTCCTGCATGCCCCAAAGCTCCGGCCATCACGCCGCCATGCAAGCCTTGCCACACAGATCTTGCGCCTATAGCTTGCGCGCAATCCTCAAGCACCAGCAGACCGTTGTCCTCAACTACATCTCTTATATCTCTGTCCCAGGCCACACGGCCATAGAGATGCACAGGCATCACGGCCCTGGTTTTGGCCGAGAGATGGCGCTTAATCCCTTCAGCCGTAATGTTCATCGACATCTCGTCCGGGTCGGCAAGCACAGGCACCAACCCGGCATCAGAGATGGCAAGCACTGATGCCACATAAGTGTTGGCCGGGACTATCACCTCATCGCCAACTGTCAAACGCCCGGTCACAACCCAAGCTCGCAGAGTGAGCCGAAGGGCATCGAGACCATTGCTCACACCTATTATATAGGGAGCACCGAGATAGTTGCCCAACTCTCTCTCAAAGGACTCCACCTCCTCGCCACCTATGTAGCGCCCGGACTTGACCACTCTGACAGCTGCCTCTGACAGCGCTTCAATATATGGCTCGTTGACTTTCCCGAGGTCAAGAAACGGAAACAGCCTATCCATTGCACTGATTCAAAAACTCGTTGTAGTCCCTAATATAATCATCCTCGCTGTAGGGGAGCGAGGTGAGCACCATACAAACACTTCCCGACGAGAAATTGTCAAGCGTTCGCCAATAGCCGGGAGGAATATAGAGCCCTTCAAACGGACGGCTGAGAGTGAACGACTCGGTGGTCTTGCCGTCAAAAAGATGAACTGTAAAGCTCCCGTTTGTGGCCACAAGCAATGATTTTGCCTCCTTATGTGAGTGACTGCCACGAACCTCTCCGGCCGGGACATCATAAATCCAATACACTCGGGCTATATCAAATGGCACGTGGTTTTCACCCTCGGCAAAACTCAGGCTGCCTCGCGGATCGAAGATTCGCGGAAGAACTATTATGTGTGGTTTCATCTTTTCCATACGTAAGATGCAAAGTTAGCAAAATCCGGCATTTTTGTCAACCTTTTTCCAAATAAAATTTAAAAATTACAGAATATGTTTTATAACACATAAATTTAGCTTTGACAATCCAAAAAAAATCTCTAATTTGCAAACGATTTTGCAAAGAAGCCTTGAATCTTCTAAGCACTAAGCCTAAAAAATACCATAACAAACTAACTATCTAATCCCAGTAGACCTCCCCATGAAAGTCTATCAAACCAACGAAATCAAGAACATTGCCCTCTTAGGCAGCAAAGGTTCCGGTAAGACCACACTTGCAGAAGCTATGCTCTACGAGTGTGGCGTTATAAAACGTCGTGGCACTATCGAGGGAAAGAACACCGTGTCTGACTCCTTCCCGGTTGAAAAAGAATATGGCTATTCTGTTTTTTCCACCGTATTCTACGCCGAGTTTCTCAATAAGAAACTTAACGTGATAGATTGTCCGGGAGCTGATGACTTCATAGGCAATGCTATCACCGCGCTCAACGTCACCGACACTGCCGTCATTGCCATCAATTCTCAGTATGGCGTAGAAGTGGGCACACAAAATATATTCCGCACCACTCAAAAGCTCAAAAAACCGGTTATCTTCGCACTCAACCAGCTCGATGGCGAGAAGGCTGACTATGAAAATGTAATGGAGCAGATGGCCGAGCATTTTGGCAACAAAGTCGTGGCCGTGCAGTATCCCTTGCAGACAGGCGCAGACTTCAATGCGATGATCGATGTTCTTCTGATGAAAAAATACTCTTGGGGGCCTGAGGGTGGTGTGCCAACCATCGAGGAAATCCCGGCCGAAGAGATGGATCGCGCCAAAGAGCTTCACCAGAAACTCGTCGAGGCTGCTGCCGAAAACGACGAGACCCTGATGGATAAATTCTTCGAGGAGGGACATCTCACAGAAGACGAGATGCGCCTTGGCATCCGCAAAGGCCTCATTGACCGCTCGATATATCCTGTGTTCTGCGTGAGCGCTCTCAAGGATATGGGCGTGCGCCGCATGATGGAATTCCTCGGCAACGTTGTGCCCTTTGTTGAGGATATGCCGGCACCTGAGACCACAGAGGGAATTGAGGTAAAACCCGATAGCAACGGGCCTCTCTCACTCTACTTCTTCAAGACCACGGTTGAGCCACACATCGGCGAGGTCAGCTACTTCAAGGTAATGTCGGGCACTCTGACTCCCGGTGTTGACCTTGACAATATCACACGAGGCTCGAAAGAACGCATCGCCCAGATTTACTGCGTTTGCGGCAGTATCAAGACCAACGTCGAC
>JAFLRW010000074.1 GCA_022511285.1 Duncaniella sp. | reverse complement strand
CAATCGAAGCGGACACCGGTCAATACGACACTGCAATCCAAATTCATTGGGCCAGCGGAGCAGCTCTGATGGTGGAGATTGATGCCTATCTCAAAGTAGGAGGCCTCGACCCCGACTTCTTCGCCCATATGGAGGAAATCGACCTGTGCTGGCGCCTGCGGCTTGACGGTCGCCAGATATGGGCTGTTCCTCAGGCTCAGGTGTTTCATCTCGGCGGCGGAAGTCTCCCGGCATCCAACCCCCGGAAGACCTATCTCAACTTCCGCAACAATCTACTGATGCTCCACAAGAACCTTCCGGAGGCCGTCAGCCGGGGTGTGCTCTTTCGTCGTCGCCTGCTCGACACAATTGCCTGGGCCAAATTCTTAATCACAGGAAAATGGGCCGACGCCCGAGCCATCATCAAGGCTCATCGCGATTTCTTGCGCTTGCGAAGCGCTTACACCTCACCCAAACCAAAGGTCAATCTCCTTGCTCACACCCCAAACATCCTCATCCAATACTACCTTTGCGCCCGGCGTACCTTCGGCCGTCTTCCGGCCACTAATTTGCCTGAGGATTCTTCGGATGATAAATCCATCCTCTAAACTTCTCCCCGAGGCGGCGCACACTCTCGTGCCATAGCGCCGTGCCATCCCCTTTCAATAGCTCTCCCCCTTGGGGTGCCTCTGCCACAGCCCATACGTTGCGGCCTATTTCTTCTTCCAGCTGCCCGGGACTCCACCCGCTATATCCCAGGAAAAACCTCACCGAGCCTTCTATCTCATACCCTTCGTTAATCACCTTAAACAGTTCCTCAAAATTGCCGCCAAGCCATATCCCGGGCGCTATCTCCCGCGCATCGGGGATTATATCACCCAGCGTATGCAGAAAATACAGGCTGTCGCTCCCTATAGGCCCTCCGGTATAGACCGGAATCGGCTCATCCACAGTCACACCATCCAGAAGGTCCTGCAGTTTATGTTCCGACGGGTTGTTCAACACCACACCCATAACACTCTCAGACGGTGCATAGTCAACAATCAACACCACAGAATGATTGAAAAACTCCTCTCTGAGAAACGGCTCTGCCACAAGCACACGCCCCACACCAACCTCCACTCCTGTGGGTATATCAATATCGAAAAGCAATGATCGTCGCTTCATTTCAGCTATTATAAATGTTAAGATTCACTTGTCAGAGCTTTATGCCTGTAGAGGCAAGGAACTCTTTGAAGAGGCGAGAAAAGTGGTCGGTCTGAGAGCGGGGATAGCGTACTTCGGCGAAGACCTGCGCAAGGTTTTGCTTGCCGTTTTCTTCAACAAAACGCCTGTTTTCAGGGAGGGCCTCCTCGGCGGCATATAGTGCGGCCTGGGCGGCATCGGTGCGTGAAGTGTAGCGCTCGTTGTGGACAATCGCTTCGAGGGGAAGGCGTGGCTGCACGGGGGGATTTTCTGCGGGCCACCCTACGGTGACAGTGACTATGGGGACCACTCCATTCGGGAGATTGAGCTGTTCGGCTATCATCGGAGCATTGTATGTGGTGGTGCCGAGATAGCAGGTGCCGAGTCCTTCCAGTTCTGCCAGAGTGCAGAATTGCTGTGCAAATACCGAGACGTCGATAATGCCCCAAGTGAATCCCTGAAGGTTGTCGAGCCCCTGCTCAGTGCCGTTCTCACGACACCACGCGGCATAGCGGTTGAGATCAAGGCAGAATGTGAGCGCTGCGCGGGCATTGCGTATGGCCGGTTGGCCGAAGTGGGCCGGGGCAAGAGCCTCGAGTCCGGCGGGAGTAGTGGTGATGATGACGCTGTAGAGCTGCATATTGCCGGTGTTGGGAGCCTGTGTGGCAGCGGCAAGGAGGGAGTGGAGCAGTTCGGTGGTGACCGGGCGCTCGGCATCGTAGACGCGGATGGAGCGGCGGGTGGTGAAGTAAGGGGTCATGGCTGATGAACGGTTTGGGGTTTGAGTACTACACCGGTTCCTTTCAGCCCGTTCACTCCGATTACGAGTGGTTCGGGGAAGGTGACGATGCGGATATATTCACTTTCATAAACGGCGGGAAAAGCGTTGAGGAAGTCGACATCATAGAGGTCGGTGACACCGGCGTCGTTGCTTCGCCTTGAAGTGGTGTCGATGGTGAAGTAGGCCACGCCGAATGATGTGAGATTCTGGAAGAAATGGGTGCCCTGGCTTGGCTCAATGCGGTAGGATGGGAGGGCAGACTCAACAATGAGACGAGCGCCCGAGATGGCAGGCCATTTTACCGGTATGCCGAGGGCGGTGTCAGAGGAGCCCCAACGTCCGGGGCCGATGAGGATGTAGCGCTCGTCGCGGTTGATGAAATCGCGGTTGATTTTTTCCATCTCGCGGGCTATGAGCGAGTTGTTTGACGATGAAAACTTCTCCGGACGGACGTAGACTACGGTATTCACCCCTTCGATGGTGCCATGGCCGAGTGCTGTGGACGATTTAAGCAGCAGATGGCAGTCGGGAGTGGCCATCACTGCCTCGTCGACATTTTCTTTGCGGTCGACAATCGGACGTATCTGCAGCCAGTAGAGGCGCCCTTTTGAGTCGGAACCGCGCTCTACCATTCCGGCAAACTCTATCTCCACGGGGCGTTGCATCTCTTGCTGCCCTGTGGTGAGCATAAAGTCGACAGCCTCAGCGAGGGGATAGACTTTGTGTTTGAGAATGTTGTTGAATGTCACAAGCTTACGTCCTTCCTGGGTGTCATTGTCGCGGATGACGTTGTCGCGATAGTCAAATGTGGAGACCATATATTTTAGAGCGCCCTTGTCTGCCATATCCTGCACACGGATACGGGCCAGATTGTATCCGTCGTCGACGGTGGGGGGCTCATGGTCAACCGAGTCGGTCATGTTTAGGGCATACATTCGTGTCTGCGTGTCGCGCAAGGCAATTTCCAGCTCCGATGTCTGCAGCACGCTCTCGGGGTGGCGTGGCGAGAACCGAAGTCCAACTCCGCCATCCACAATATACTTGCCCAATCCCACTGCAATCTCGGCCACTCCATCTTCCGGACGTTCCGAGCCGAGGGGGTAGTAGTTGAGCGAGCGTCCCACACCGGAGAATGATGGAAAATAGTATCCCTCCACATCCTTGCCCACCACCTCCTGCAGGATGACGGCCATCTTCTCTTGGTCGATGACATTGGAGGTAGCTGTCATATATGCTTTAGAGTCACGGTAGAAGACTGATGCATAGACACCTTTGATGGCAGAGGTGAGCTGGCGCAGCATAGCGTTGCGGTCAGTCTGCTTGGGGACCATATAGGTCGAATAGATGCCGGCAAAGGGCTGGTAGTGTGAGTCCTCGAGCAGACTTGAGGATCGCACGGCAATGGGGGTATCCACCACCTCGAGGAGGGCTTTGAGGTCTTCCTTGATGCTGATTGGGAGTTTGGCTTCAAGGAATGCGTTGAGAATTTCTTCGTCAGAGGCATCGCTCAGGGCGATGGGGTAGAGCTGGTTGCTCTCCATAAATTCATCGAAGATGTCGGTGCAGAGCACGACGGTGCGCGGAATGGTGATTGAAATGCCGTCAAAATCGTCGCACACGGGATTCTTCTTAATGATAGAGTCGATGAATGCGAGACCGCGCCCTTTGCCCCCGAGCGAGCCTTGCCCAATTCGGGCAAAGTTGGAGTAGTGGTCAAAGCGGTCTTGTCGGAAAATGGCCACGACGCCACGATTTTTCATCTTTCGATATTTCACAATCAGGTCAAAGAAGAGTTGTTTGACCTTCGGGGCGTCGTCGATGTCGCGGAAGCGGTGGTGCTTAATCACTTCGGCTATCGGGAACATAGCGCGGGAGTAGAGCCAACGTGAGATATCGTTGTGAGATGCGTGGCGGTAGAGCGCTTCGGCCGGAATTTCGAAGATGTTTTCCTGGAGGTCCTTCAGGGAGGTGATTCGATATATCTCGTTGCCGGTGGCGGGGTCGCGCACGATGAAATCGCCAAAGCCGAAATTGTTGATTATTGCTTTGCCAAGGTCGACGGGAAATTTTTTGGAATTCTTGTCAAGGAAAGTGGCGCCGAGGGCATTGACGTCTGATTGATTATCCGCCTCGGAGCTCTCGAGGATGATTGGCAGGTAGGGGTCACGTTCCTTCAGCTCGCGAGCCAGTCTGATGCCCGCCTTGGGATCCTTCTGCCCGTTGCGCTTGAATGAGACGTCGCTGATCACGCCGAGGATGTGGTCAGAATAGCGTTCGTAGATAGACAGCGCCTCCTCATAATCACGTGCAAGCATCACCTTTGGGCGCCCACGCATACGGAGCATTCGCTCGTGATCGTTAAGGGCCTCGGTGGAAAAAATGAGAGACTGTGTGAGCACGAATTTGTAGACAATCGGGAGCACCGAGGAGTAGAATCTCACGGAGTCTTCCACCAAGAGAATCATCTGAACGCCCACGCCATTTATGTCATTGTCGGCATTCATCTTATCCTCAAGCAGCTTGATTATGGCCAGGAGCAGGTCGACGTTTCCGAGCCACGAAAACACATAGTCGATGCCTGAGAAGTCTTCATTGGCTAACCGGCGTGACACTTCCTTGCTGAAAGGCGTGAGTACAGTGATGGGCTGAGCGGGGTGTAGCTCCTTGATGCGGCGCGCTCCGCTGAAAGTCTCGCTGATGTCGTTGCCGGGCATCATTATCACGAGGTCAAAACTCTTGGTCTCCATTATGGAGAGAGCCTCGGCGGAGTTGAGCACACGGGTGACGCGCGGAGGAGATGAGAGGTTAAGCGAGGTGTATTCAAAATAGAGTTGCTCGTCGACTCGACCATCCTCCTCCATCATAAAGGCGTCATAGGCCGAGGCGATAAGCAGCACGTTAAAGATGCGGCGCTGCATAAGATTGTGGAACGCCGTGTCTTTGAGATATAGCTGGCTGAGAGCGTTCTCGCTCTGGCTCTGAAATTTCTCCATCAGGTTTTTCGTATGTGTGTTGAAACGTAGTTGGTGAGGTAGACAGTGAACAGGGGGAATATAATCATTCCGCACACGGGAAGAATCACGGCAATAATCTTACCGGCCGCAGTGACCGGACTGATGTTACACCCCACGGTGGACATATTCATCGCCGACCACCATAGAGCTGTCCAATATGTGTTGACCTGCGGATTGACTCCGGCCTCGCGCTGAAAGAAGATAAGTGAACAGAAATAGCACACCATCACCATTATGGAGAGGTATGACATAAAGAGGGATGTAATGGCGTTGCCGGATAGATATCCCATCACTATTGACAGCGCCAAAGCGCCACGGGCCAAAGGGATAAATCTCACAAAGTAGATGGCATCGTGGCTGAGGTGGATATCCATCAGATGGATGATGTTGAGATATGGAATAGACAGCAGCAAGAATAGAAACCGACGCCGGAAGAAGCTCCATTTGTCGGGCGAGAAAGTCAGCCCGACGAAGAAGTCGAGGATGAAAAAGACACAGACCAACAGCTGAAACGTCATATACGAGCGGCTGTTCAGAAAGTCAATCTGCTTGAACGTGTCCACCGAAATCCATACGATAAGCAGCGTGGAAAGGATGAGCACTACGAGGTTCATCACATTGGCAAGGCGGCGGGTGGGAGTCCGGAGATCAGCCATAATCTTGACTCTTGAGGTGATGGCCGGTTACTTTTCGCGCATAAAAATCTGCAGGGGTGTGCCGTGGAAGTCCCAGTTTTCGCGCACCTTGTTTTCGAGATAGCGACGATAAGGCTCTTTGACCCACTGTGGCAGATTGCAGAAGAAGATAACAGTGGGAATCGGAGAACCTTTAAGCATGGTGACATACTTTATTTTGACGAATTTGCCTTTGTTGGCTGGCGGGGGATAGGCTGCTATTGCGTCGAGCATCACGGTGTTGAGCTGCGATGTGGGGATAATGCGCTTGCGGTTTTCACACACCTGCAGGGCCGACTCGAGCACACGGAATATCCTCTGCTTGGTGAGGGCTGAGGCAAATATGATGGGGAAGTCGGTGAATGGAGCGAAGCGGGCGCGAATAGAGTCCTCATAATGTTTGATTGCCTCCTTGCTTTTATCTTCGACGAGATCCCATTTGTTGACCACCACTACGAGTCCCTTCTTGTTTCTTTGGATGAGCGAGAAGATGGCCACATCCTGTGCCTCGATGCCACGAGTGGCGTCAATCATAAGGATGCAGACATCTGATGCCTCAATGGCGCGCACGGAGCGGATGACGGAGTAATATTCAATGTCTTCCGTCACCTTAGTCTTCTTGCGTATTCCGGCAGTGTCAACGAGATAGAAATCGAACCCGAATTTATTGTAGCGAGTGTAGATAGAGTCGCGTGTGGTGCCGGCAATGTCGGTGACAATGTGGCGCTCCTGCTCCATAAAAGCGTTGACGAGAGAGGATTTTCCGGCATTGGGACGACCTACGATGCAGATCTTGGGGATATCGTCGAGCTTGTCGGCATCATCGTCAACCTTTTCAGGCATTTTGGCCACCACCTCGTCAAGAAGGTCGCCGGTGCCGTAGCCGCTGACGGCCGAGACCTCCACAGGGTCGCCAAGGCCGAGGGAATAGAATTCGGCAGTGTTGTAGCGCGAGTCGCCTATGTCGACCTTATTGGCCACGAGGATAACCGGCTTGGTGGATCGGCGCAGAATTTCGGCCACTTGGTCGTCGAGGTCGGTGACTCCGTTAGAGGCGTCGACCACAAAGAGAATCTCGTCGGCCTGCTCGATAGCCAGGTGCACCTGTTTGTTGATTTCAGTTTCAAAGATATCTTCACTGCCAACCACCCAGCCGCCGGTGTCGACAATCGAAAATTCCTTCCCGTTCCAGTCCACTTTGCCATATTGGCGGTCGCGCGTGGTGCCGGCTTCGTCATTGGTTATGGCGGTGCGGGTCTGGGTTAGGCGGTTGAAGAGAGTGGATTTGCCCACATTGGGGCGTCCGACTACGGCGATAAGTTGTCCCATAAGGCGATGATGATTCTATGGTTGCTGTGAATGAATTAAAAACTGATTGGCGGGCAATAATGTTCAGTCGCCCATCGTGCGCAGTAGTTCGTCGTTGTCCGACGTGCGCTCCATGCGGTCTTTGATAAATTCCATCGCCTCGATGGGATTGCGGTCAGCAAGGAAACGGCGGAGTATCCACATGCGGTTGAGTGTCTCGTTGCGCAGGAGCAGGTCGTCGCGGCGGGTAGATGATGCCATAATATCGACAGCCGGGAACACACGCTTATTAGAGAGCTTGCGGTCAAGCTGGAGTTCCATGTTGCCTGTGCCCTTGAACTCTTCGAAAATCACTTCGTCCATCTTGGACGATGTCTCGGTTAGGGCTGTGGCAATTATTGTGAGCGAGCCGCCCCCTTCGATGTTGCGTGCGGCGCCGAAAAAGCGTTTGGGCTTCTGTAGCGCATTGGCATCCACGCCGCCCGAAAGAATCTTGCCTGATGCGGGAGCACAGGTGTTGTAGGCGCGGGCAAGACGTGTGATAGAGTCAAGCAGAATCACCACGTCGTGGCCGCACTCCACCATTCGTTTTGCCTTCTCAAGCACAATTGATGCTATGCGCACGTGGTGGTCGGCCGGCTCGTCGAAGGTTGAGGCTATCACCTCGGCATTGACACTGCGGCTCATATCGGTCACCTCCTCAGGACGTTCGTCGATGAGAAGAATCATTATATACGTCTCAGGATGATTTTCTGCAATGGCGTTTGCCAGGTCCTTAAGCAAGATGGTCTTACCGGTCTTGGGCGGTGCCACGATAAGTCCGCGCTGCCCTTTGCCGATGGGGGAGAACATATCGACGACGCGAGTTGAAATATTGGCGGCACGGCCTGAGGTGATATCAAATTTCTCGTCGGGGAACAGCGGCGTGAGGTGTTCGAATGCCACACGGTTACGGATAAACTCCGGCGAACGACCGTTGACGGCCAGCACCTTGGTCATCGGAAAATATTTTTCGTCGGGGCGTGGCGGGCGCACATTGCACTCCACCACATCTCCCGGTCGGAGTGCATTCTGTTTTATTTGCTGCTGAGTGAGGAGGACATCGTCCGGCGAGGGCATATAGTTGTAGTCGCTCGAGCGGAGGAAGCCATGGCCCTGAGGCTCGATTTCGAGCACTCCGGAGGTGACAATGATATCGTCAAAGTCATACCCGCGGTTTTGCATTTCCCACTCTTTCTTGTTTTTATTCTTATTCTTTTTCCCCTGAAGCTGAGGGTTGGGCTGTCCGGGTTCCACAAGGGTGATTTGTGTGGGGGCCTGTGGCATCTGTTGCTGCTTGGGTTGCATCTGGCGTTCCTTGCGGGCCTGCTCCCGTTCCTGAGGCGAGCGGGGCGCAAATGTGCGACCACCGGCACGGGGGAAAAACTGTCCGAAGTCTGAGTCGCCATTGGCTCCGGGGCGGAAGTCGCGTTTGGGGCGCTGTCCTTGTTCGGTCGCCTGTGTTTCTGCCTGGTCAGGCTCGGCAACGGCTGTCGATTCTGCCTGAGCGGGTTCAGCCGTGGTTGAGGGCTCGGCCGTCTGCTCGGTCGAGGGTGCGGATTCTGCCGGAGTCTCTTCCACTTTCTTTGCCTTCGGGGGGCGTCCGCGACGTTTCTTTTGTGGTTGGTCGCCCTGCGCTTCGACTGTGGCGGCCACTGTCGTTGTCGCTGCTGCAGCGGGGGTGGGCTTTTCAGCCTGCTCTTCAGGTTTCTGCTCGGCTAAAGCATCTTTAGGCTCCGTAGCGG
>JAFLRW010000073.1 GCA_022511285.1 Duncaniella sp. | reverse complement strand
AGGCTTCAAGATAGAGATGATTCACGAGCTCGGGGGTGACGTCGCCCGGGAGATTGATAGTGACTGAGATGGAGTGGTCAACCCACTTCTGTACAGCTCCCTGCATACGCACCTTTTCCATCCAGTCTATATCGTTGGCTGTGGCCTTGTGGTATGGCGAACGGGCCACAAGCGCGTCAATTTCAGACTGTGAATAATCATTGCGCGGTTCGATGCCGTGGACCTTCATCCAATCAACGAACTTGGGATGATAGACCACATATTCCTCAAACTTGTCGCCTGATTCGTCAATGAAATCCACTCGGGCATCGACATCATTGGCATTCACCTTGCGGCGACGCTTGTAGACCGGCATAAATACCGGCTCGATGCCCGATGATGTCTGTGTCATTAGCGACGTGGTGCCGGTGGGAGCGATGGTGAGACATGCTATGTTGCGGCGTCCGTATTGTTCCATTTCGGCCACCAACTCAGGAGACTCTGTCCTCAGACGCGAAATAAAAGGATTATTGCGTTCGCGCTCGGCATTATAAACCTCAAACGCGCCGCGCTCCCTTGCCATCTCGACACTTGAGCCAAAAGCGGCGATGGCAAGGGCCTTGTGGACCGAAATGCTCATATCTGTCGCCTCGGTGGTGCCGTAGCGCAGGCCAAGAGCGGCTATCATATCCCCCTCGGCAGTGGTGCCTAAACCTGTGCGACGCCCTTTGAGGGTCTTGGAGCGGATTTTTTTCCAAAGATTCAGCTCCGTCTCCTTTACTTCAGGCATCTCGGGGTCTGACTCAATCTTGGAGATTATGCGGTCGATTTTCTCCATTTCAAGGTCAATGATGTCGTCCATCACACGCTGAGCCTTGCGAATGTGCTGTGCAAAAAGGTCAAAATCAAATTCCGCCTGAGGAGTGAAAGGATTTTTCACATAGGAATAGAGATTAACGGCCACAAGGCGGCAGCTGTCGTAGGGGCAGAGAGGAATTTCACCGCAGGGGTTGGTTGACACGGTCTGAAATCCGAGGTCGGCATAGCAATCGGGGATTGATTCGCGGGTTATTGTATCCCAGAAAAGCACTCCCGGCTCTGCTGACTTCCATGCATTGTAGACAATCTTGTTCCAGAGAGCACGTGCATCAGTGTCAGTCTTCACGGCCGGCTCGGCTGCATCGATAGGGAACTGGCGGACATAGTTGTCGCCCGACTCCACGGCGCGCATAAACTCGTCGTCTATTTTCACCGACACGTTGGCCCCCGTAATCTTTCCTTGCTCTAATTTTGCATCTATAAAACGCTCTGAATCGGGATGCTTTATTGCCACAGTGAGCATCAGTGCACCGCGGCGGCCATCCTGAGCCACCTCACGTGTGGAATTGGAATATCTCTCCATAAATGGCACTAAGCCGGTGGAGGTCAGCGCTGAATTTTTTACAGGCATCCCCTTCGGGCGCAGGTCGCTCAGGTCGTGGCCCACACCGCCGCGACGCTTCATCAGCTGCACTTGCTCTTCGTCGAGTTTGATAATGCCTCCGTATGAATCGGGATGACCGTCAAGTCCAATCACGAAGCAATTGCTCAACGAGCCTGTCTGAAAGTCGTTGCCGATGCCGGCCATAGGGCTTCCCTGAGGCACCACATATTTGAAATTGCGCAGTAGCTCCATCACCTCCTCCTCGGTCATAGGATTGGGATAGTTGCGCTCTATGCGGGCTATCTCGGATGCGAGACGGCGGTGCATATCCTCCGGCGTCAGTTCAAAAATGTTGCCGTATGAGTCTTTGAGAGCATATTTGCTCACCCATACGCGGGCTGCGAGCTCGTCGCCCCCGAAATATTCGATTGATGCCCTGTAGGCTTCGTCAAACGTGTAGCCGGTTTTTTGAAAATCCATAGTATGTATAAGGTGTAAGAGGTGGTTTGAAGTTTCTAATTTTGATGAGTGCAAAGTTGACCATTTTTCTCGGAGAAGCCAAAAAAAATGATTGCAAGTTATTAACAATCGTTCCATTTTGCAAAATAGATTTAAATTAGAGTGCTGTAGCCATTACAACTCATTTTTATATTTGGAATTTTCACATTTTTATGTTAATTTTGACGCGAAATGTTAAAAGCGCGCCATTTTTGGGATATAAAGCGCCAACAATACGCCGGGACGATTGTTAACATTTTAATAGATAACCAACCGACCTCTCAGAAGCAGGCATATAATAAGTATGAAAAAGTCAACGATTTGGTTTCTGACAATTATTATGGCTCTCACGTTTGTGGGACTGCTCTATGTGCAGATAATGTACATGAGCAACATGAAGAAGATGCGCGACGACCAATTCAGCGAAGGTGTGAAACGCTCTCTTTATGCTGTGACCACTCGCCTTGAACAGGATGAGGCTAAATACTTTCTTGAGCAGGATATGTCGTCGCTTGAAATCAAACCGATATCAGGAAGAGGCGACGGGTCGCTTGACATTACAAATAAATTCTCCACACCGGAGGGTATCAACTATGACCTCACGCTCCGTATGGATGTTGACCGCCGGTCGGCGTCTCCGTCAATGAAAGAGTTGCTGCGGGGGAAGTATCTCTATCAGAAAGGCTTGCTTGACGATGTGATTCTTAACATTATAAATCAGTCGAGCGACAGGCCTATCCTTGAGCGAGCCGATTCGGCTGATGTGGCGCGTTATCTCCGTTCCGAACTTGACAATAACGGGATGACCCTCCCGTTTGAATATGCTGTGGCCAATAGAGTAGGGGCCTACGTCTATCATTCAGCCGGATATGATCCCAATCTGAAACAACAAAGTGAAATATTTATCCAGACCCTGTTTCCGAATGACCCGCGCAATAAGATGTACTACCTTAAAGTGTATTTTCCCACTAAGAACGAATATATCTTTGACTCTATCCGGTTCATGATACCATCGTTCATCTTCACATTCATCTTGCTTGTTACATTTGTCTGCACCATTATTCTCGCTTTCAGACAGAAGAAATTAACAGAGATGAAAAACGATTTTATCAATAATATGACCCACGAGTTTAAGACCCCGATATCGTCTATCTCTCTGGCTGCACAGATGCTCAATGATAATGCCGTGCTCAAGTCGCCGGCAATGCTCACACACATTTCAACAGTCATCAACGATGAAACTAAGAGACTGCGTTTTCAAGTAGAGAAAGTGCTTCAGATGTCGATGTTTGACCGTCAGAAAGCCGCTCTCCGTCTGCAGGAGGTGGACGGTAATAAACTGATAGCCGGCATTACATCCACCTTCAAACTCAAGGTTGAGAAATATGGGGGCCATATTGAGACTATCCTCAATGCTTCCGACTCCATAATCAACGTTGACGAGATGCACTTTACAAACGTGATATTTAATTTGCTCGACAATGCCGTGAAGTATCGTCGTGAAGATGTCCCCCTGCAGCTCAAGGTGAGCACTCGCAATGTAAAGCCTCACGGCCACGATGCCTTCGAGGTGACTGTCCACGATAATGGTATCGGCATACGCCGCGACGACCTCAAAAAAATATTTGAAAAATTCTACCGCGTTCCGACAGGCAATCGCCACGATGTCAAAGGATTCGGCCTCGGCTTAGCTTATGTAAAGAAAATGGTAGCCGAGCTCAACGGACAGATTACCGTGGAAAGCGAAATTGGAACCGGCACAAAGTTTATTCTAACACTCCCGCTACTAACCCCTAATTAATTATAACTATGGAAGAACGTTTGCGTATACTGCTATGTGAGGACGACGAAAATCTCGGAATGCTCCTCCGCGAATACCTGCAGGCCAAAGGCTATAACGCCGACCTCTTTGCCGATGGCGACAGTGGTTACAAAGCCTTCCTTAAAGGCAAGTACGACCTTTGTGTGCTCGATGTGATGATGCCTAAAAAAGACGGATTTGCATTAGCCCAGGAGATACGCACCGTCAACTCTGAGGTGCCCGTGATATTCCTCACTGCAAAATCTATGAAGGACGATATCCTCGAAGGTTTCAAAATCGGAGCTGACGACTATATCACCAAGCCTTTCTCAATGGAGGAACTTGTGTTCCGCATTGAGGCTATTCTTCGCCGTGTAAAAGGCAAGAAGGGCAAAGAAATCACTATGTATAAAATTGGTAAGTTCACCTTCGACACTCAAAAGCAGGTGTTGCTCATCAACGACAAGGTGACCAAACTCACAACCAAAGAGAGCGAACTTCTTTCGCTGCTTTGCGCTCACGTTAATGAGATTCTTGAACGCAACTTCGCTCTCAAGACCATCTGGATTGACGATAACTATTTCAATGCTCGTTCGATGGACGTCTATATCACCAAGCTTCGCAAGCATCTCAAGGACGATCCCACGATTGAAATCATCAACATCCACGGCAAGGGCTACAAACTCATTGCCCCTGAAGTTGAATCAGCTCTCTAAGACTCCACCGGAACCATACAATCACCCCGACTCAAACCCTCGGGGTGATTGTATGCTTTTTTACGCAAAATAGGAGCGTAAGTCACAGCATTTTTGCTGTTATGTCAGTAAAAATGATTACCTTTGCGAAAGTTTATACCAACCTTATCACAACCTTTAATTATGTCAAAGATAGGCAGTAAGCACACTCCGAGTGGCGTTAAGGCTATGCTTCTCGGTAGCGGCGAGTTAGGAAAAGAAGTGGCAATCGAACTTCAGCGTATGGGCGTTGAAGTGGTGGCTTGCGATAAGTATGACGGAGCGCCTGCTATGCAGGTGGCTGACAAGGCTGTAGTGTTCAATATGCTTGACACTGTGGCTCTGCGGGCCGCTATTGAGTCGGAACGTCCGGACCATATTATTCCGGAGGTTGAGGCTATTGCCACCCCCGTGCTCATCGAGCTCGAAAAAGAGGGCTATCATGTTACGCCTACGGCACGTGCAGCCTGGCTCACTATGAATCGTGAGGGAATTCGCCGCCTTGCCGCCGAGGAGTTGGGCATAACCACTTCTGTCTATCACTTTGCTTCTGACTATGAGGAGTTCTGCTCTGCCGTAAAAGCCGTTGGCATCCCCTGTGTGGTTAAGCCTGTGATGTCTTCAAGCGGCCATGGTCAGAGCGTGATAAAAACTGAGGCTGATGTTGAGAAGTCGTGGCAGATTGCCCAGGAGGGTGGTCGCGCAGGTGCCGGACGTGTAATCGTGGAGGGATTTGTGGATTTTGATTACGAGATTACTCTTCTCACTGTCCGTTCCGTCTCCGGCACTACTTTCTGCGAGCCTATAGGGCATATTCAGGTTGATGGCGATTATCGCTATTCTTGGCAGCCTCAGGCTATGTCGACCAAGGCTAAGGCTGAGGCACAAGAGATGGCCCGTAAAGTCACTGATGCGCTTGGAGGATATGGAATTTTCGGCGTTGAACTCTTTGTCAAGGGCGACAAGGTGATATTCAGCGAGGTCTCTCCGCGTCCCCACGATACAGGGATGGTGACTATGATTTCTCAAGATTTGAGCGAGTTTGCACTCCATTCACGCGCGCTCCTTGGCTTGCCGGTGCCTGCAATTCGATTCCTTGGCCCGTCGGCTTCTCGCGCTGTGGTCGTAGAGGGCGACACGCAAGAGGTTTTGATGGATGGTCTTGACAAGGTGCTTGAGGAGCCCGGCGTGCAGATGCGTATTTTCGCTAAGCCGGAGATTAAGGGTCATCGCCGTATGGGGGTAATTCTTGCCACGGCCGATTCTGTAGAGGAGGCTCGTGACAAGGCCGAGCGCGCATATAATAAACTGAATATCACAGTTAAGTAACTTTGCTCTCCCCTCTGATGCACAGGCATCTGATTTCAATTCTTTTTGGCTCACTTCTATCGTTAGTTGCAATATCATCGGTTTCGGCCAAGAATATTGACGATGATGAAGTGAGCCGAATATTGAATCGTCTTGATAAGGAGCTTACATTTCGCGACGCACGCATTTCAGAACGTCGCCAGCGCATAGACTCGCTCAAATCTATTGAAAGATCCGTTGACAATGATTCGCTTAGGCTCTCAACATTGCTTGGCTTGGCCGACAATTATTATGCCTTTGACACTGACTCTGCCGTCTGGTTCTATCGTCACGGATTCTCTTTGGCAAGAAAATCCGGTTCAGATTCCATTGCAATGCGATTTGCGCTCCGGCTGTCGCGCACGTTGCCATTGCTCCTTTTCTTTAGGGAAAGCAGGCAGATTGTTGATTCGGTGGCGCATCAAGATGTCCCATTAGGCCTTTTGGCTGAGCAGGCAGATGCTGAGCGGCAGATGCATTTCTACATAGCTAACTTTTTTACTGACTATCCAAGTGTGTTTGACAGCATTTCGGCTTTGCAGTTGGCTGCACAGGACCGTCTCCTTAAGCTGCTCCCCAACAACACCGGAGAGTATAAACTGAATCTTGCCGAGGCTCACTTTTCGCGTGGGGAATTTTCGCGTGCAAAAGTGATTTCAGAGACATTGCTTGCTGAGACATCGGAATACTCGCATCTATATGCCCGGGCATCTCATCTGATGGCTCATATAGCGCTACGAAGCGGTGAGATGAATGAGTATCTCTATTATCTTGCTCTTTCAGCGATATCCGACAGTAGATGTGCCACACTTGAAGTGGCTTCACTCCAGGAGTTAGGCAAGACGCTTTACGGAGTAGGGGATGTCGACAGAGCTTATGAGTATCTGTCAGTGGCCCTTAGCAATGCCGTTGACTGCCACGCTACGTTGCGTATACTTGAGACCTCTCGCACTCTTCCGCTCATAGAAAGTGCCCATAAGGAGAAGTTGCGAAGATCGCGCCTGAATCTGTATGTTGTGATAACGGTGTTAGTGTGCCTTCTAATCTTTCTGGCAGCCTCATTTAGAGCCATTATTAACCGTAACCGTCGGCTTAACACCCTGACACTGCGTCTCACTGACGCTTCACGAATTAAAGATTTATATATAGGCCAGTTTCTTAACCTGTGCTCCATTTATATGGATAAACTCAATCAGTTCAGCAAAACTGTCTATCATAAATTATCGGCCGGAAAGGTGGATGATTTGATGCGGATGACCAAGTCCGGCAAGTTGGTTGAGGAACAGTCGAAGGAGTTTTATGAGGTGTTTGACGATGCTTTTCTTCATCTTTATCCCACGTTTGTGGATGAAGTTAACCTTCTCTTGGATCCCGACAAGCAGATAGAACTCAAAGATAATGAAAAACTCAATGCCGATCTGCGGATTCTTGCTCTGATGCGTTTAGGCGTGGATGACTCTTCGCGAATAGCGCAGATGCTCAACTATTCTGTCAATACAATCTATACTTATCGCAATAAGTTCAAATCGAGAGCCATCAATCGTGATACATTTGAGGCCGATGTGATGGCTATCCGTTCAGAGTCGGTAAAATGAATAAAAAGTATCGGCAGTGAACTGCAATTTGCATCGTTGTCCACTGCCGATATAATGCCGGTTAATAATATCAGAATAGGCTCCAGGCCACTGTGAGTCCTGCCATTACGATTGATACCATCGACATTAGTTTGATTAGAATGTTAAGCGAGGGCCCGGATGTGTCCTTGAATGGATCGCCTACGGTATCGCCTACCACTGTTGCACGGTGGACCTCACTACCTTTGCCTCCAAAATTTCCTTCTTCTATATATTTCTTGGCATTATCCCAGGCTCCGCCGGCATTTGCCATAAAGATGGCGAGCACAAAGCCGGCAGAAAGACCGCCGACTAAAAGTCCGATTACGCCTGGAACACCGAATATCAAACCGGTAACGATGGGAACAACTATTGCAAGCACAGATGGAAACACCATTTCGCGCTGTGCTCCTTTGGTGGAAATCTGGACGCATCTGGCGTAGTCAGGGTCAGCCTTACCCTCGAGAATGCCTTTAATCTCACGGAATTGTCGGCGCACCTCATCTACCATATGTGCTGCTGCTCGTCCAACCGCATTCATAGTCAGTC
Organism: Duncaniella sp.; assembly: GCA_022511285.1. Lineage (GTDB taxonomy): Bacteria > Bacteroidota > Bacteroidia > Bacteroidales > Muribaculaceae > Duncaniella. The sequence goes on along the minus strand of JAFLRW010000073.1, from coordinate 818 downwards.
CGCAGAAAAGAAAGGCCATCATTGACCCGACAAACATTCCTGAAAGAACCTTGGGGCTCATAAGATTCACTTCATAGTATGCCATAAAGTCAGTAAAGGTGGCCTCGTGGACGTGGATTGTTCGGTCGCCTAATGTGATAAACGTTTGCCCCATGCGTTCAAGCCCTATACGAATCTCTTCCACATAAGATGCTAAAAGTGCCAGTCCTGTGAGCGCTGCCGACCCGATTGCAAATCCCTTACCGGTGGCTGCTGTGGTGTTGCCGAGCGAGTCGAGTGCATCTGTGCGCTTACGCACCTCTGCTCCAAGGCCGCTCATCTCCGCGTTTCCTCCGGCATTATCTGCTATCGGACCATAGGCATCGGTTGCGAGGGTAATCCCGAGTGTAGAAAGCATCCCGACGGCTGCTATACCTATGCCATACAGGCCCATAGCAACATTGGCAAAGTCAAATCCTGAGGCAAACCAATAGCTAAGAATGATACCCACCACCACGGCTATAACAGGCACGGCAGTGGATACCATGCCAAGACCCACGCCGGAGATAATCACCGTGGCGGGACCCGTAGTGCCACTCTCGGCAAGTTGTTTTGTGGGCTTATAGGATTGTGATGTATAATACTCAGTTGACCTTCCTATCACTATTCCGACCAGAAGACCTATCACTACGGAGCAACCTATTAGTGGCCAATTATTGAGGCCAAGCAGCCAGAGGATTAGGAATGATGCCGCTACGATAAGCACCGAGCTGATATTAGTGCCGAGTGCTAACGAACCCAAAAGATTCTTCATAGAAGCATTCTCTTTTGTGCGGACA
>JAFLRW010000072.1 GCA_022511285.1 Duncaniella sp. | reverse complement strand
ATCACTGCCGACATCAACGGCGAGTTGGTTGAAGTCCCCGCCTATACGCTCACACTCAACGTAGGCACTCCCGGTGCGGGTTCGGTGTCGTGTGTGCCCGGCGGCAGCGAGTTTGACGAAGGCACTCAGCTCACAGTGAGCGCTACTGAAAACTTCGGTTTCCATTTCGAATCGTGGACCGATGACTCCGGCGCAGTGGTTTCCACCGCCAACCCCTACACCTTTGAGATTAAAGAGAACACCACTCTGACTGCCAACTACTCGCAGACCCCCGTCTATGCACTTAACGTAGCGGTGGAGGGTGGCGCCAACAGCTATCTCGTGCAGTTTATGCCCGAAGGAAATGTGGTAGACGGCGTACACTACTATGAGGAGGGCACAGATGTGAGCCTCACCGCCGTCAACAACCGCATCATCACTTTCACCAACTGGGAAGATAACTCCACATCAGCCGAGCGCATCATTAAGATGGACTCGGAAAAAAATGTGACCGCCACTTTCTCGGCTGCCGACTACATCGTTGGCTGGGACTTCTACTACGACCAACCCAACAAAGACCGTGCCGCCGACTACAAGGCTGAAAGCGACAATGCCGGCCTGCTCTCGCTGCGCAACGCAGAGGGCGCCACATCGACTTGGCTCACACGCGGTGTCAGCAACGGAGCCGAAAACGGTAAATGGGGTGCACGCATCTGGCGCCTCCGCTCCGATGGCTACTATTTCGAGATTTCATTCTCCACTGCCGGATACTCCAACATCAAAGTGGCGGCATCTCTCGGCGTGAGCTACAACACCTACTCCACATTCCACGCACAGTGGAGTGCCGACGGCAATAACTTTGCCGACTTCGGCACATATACACTCGCTCCCGGATGGACCACTAACGAATTTGAGCTCCCCGCCGAAGCTGCCGGCCAAAGCCGTGTTTGGGTGCGCTATATGCCCGACACCTCCTCTCCCCTCGTGGGCGCTGCCACTGACTACGACGGTCTCTGCATAGCCGACGTATATGTGCTGGCCGACCTTGACGCCGCTGACGACGATGTGGCTCCCGAGGTGGTAAGCATCATCCCCGCCGACGGATTTGAAGGTGCATCAGCCACAGGCTCAGTCATAGTCACCTTCAACGAGAAAATCGTGGCCGGGTCCGGCAACGCCACTCTCAACGGAGAGACGCTGAATATGACCGTCTCAGGCAAGACCGCCGTGTTCCCATACGCCGGCCTTGAATATGCTACCACCTACACCTTCTCGCTCCCTGCCGGCGCAGTCACCGACCGCTCGGGCAACCCCGCTCCCGCTGTCAAATCAACCTTTACCACTCTTGAACGCACTCAGCCCGAAGCCCGACTCTTCGACGCCATCGTGGCCGCCGACGGCTCCGGCGACTATACCTCTGTGCAGGACGCTATCGACGCCGCTCCGGAGGGCCGAGTGAAACCGTGGCTCATTTTCGTGAAAAACGGCAACTACAAGGAGCACGTAGACATCCCCAAGACCAAACCAATGATGCACATCATCGGTCAGGACCGCGATAAAGCCGTGATTCTCGACGATAAGCTCTGTGGCGGTGACAATGCTCTCCACGTGTCTGTGGGCGCCACTGTTGTGGTCAACGCCAACGACTGTTTCTTCGAAAACATCACCCTTGAAAACTCCTACGGCCACGAAAAACAGGCCGGTCCGCAGGCTCTCGCCCTCAACACCACCGGCGACCGCACCATCTTCAACAACGTGGCCATGCTCTCCTATCAGGACACTTGGATTACACCTTCCACATCGGCCTATCGTGCCTATGTGCGCAACTCCTTCATCGAAGGTGCCGTAGACTTCATCTACAATAGCGGCGACATCTACATTGACAACACCATCCTCTACATCAACCGCAAGAGCGGCGGCTTTATCGTGGCTCCCTCTCACGATGTTGATGTGAAGTGGGGCTATGTGTTCAACAACTGTACCATCACCGCTCCCGGTGTGCCCTCTGAAACCGACGTATGGCTCGGCCGACCCTGGCACAACTTCCCCAAAACCGTCTTCCTCAACACCCGCGCTGAGGTGACCATCCCCGCCGCCGGTTGGTATGAGACTATGGGCGGACTCCCCGCCATCTGGGCTGACTGGAACACTGTCGACGGCAACGGTAATCCCGTTGACCTCTCGCAGCGCCGCGACACCTACTGGTACACCGACTCCTCTACCGGCGAGAAGGTCTACGGCACCGCCAAAAACCACCTCACCGATGAGGAAGCCGCCGAGTACACCATCAAAAACGTGCTCTCAGGCTCCGACAACTGGCAGCCGGTTATCAAGACAGAAAGCTGCGACGCTCCCGCGCCCATACTTGTCGATGGAGTCATCACTTGGGAAGAAGTGCCCTACGCCATCTGCTATCTCGTGACCAAGGGCGACGAAGTGGTCGGCTTCACCACCGAGCCGAAGATGGAATTGACATTGACTCGCGGCGCCGACGATAGCGTCTATTCCGTGCAGGCCGTCAACGAGTTTGGCGGACTCTCCGCTAAGGGTTCCACCGACAAGAGCTCCGGAGTCGGCGCCGTTGTTGCAGAGACCGAAACTGAAGTCATCGGCATCTACGACCTTCAAGGTCGCGCCCTCCACTCACCTGTCAAAGGCCTCAACATCATCATGAAGCGCACTGCCGACGGCAAAATCTTCGCAGAAAAAGTTCTCATTCGTTAAAACTGAATCCTGAAATTCAAGAAAGGGAGGGGTGTCTCTGGCGAGGCATCCCTCCTTTTTAACTTTTTTGATGCGGTTGCCCTGACACTCATATTTTTTATTTTTACAATCGAAGAATAATTACTAAATTTGCACTGTCAGTGAAAGATCTGACAGCGACATATTAAAAATAAGCGTTTGTCGACGCTCATTTGACATTCCGAAAATCTGGAAAATTTTCATTCAAGGTCAAATGCAGCAGTGATAGATGCCTTTCGTTAGTGCATACCGTGAGATATGCACATATAATGCGTGAGGCTCTACTGCTCGTTTCATTTTGAAAGATTTTCCAGAGCCTCTGAATGTGATACGAGTAGAGACACAGACTCTCACGCTATTTTTATTCATATCATTCCTCATTTGAGAGCCGTGTGGAATAATTTCAGCTTAATTTCACATCCCAAAATGTTTAAAATCAAAACAGTCGTGGTAGCTATGCTCCTGGCAGTTTGTTCGGTCACGGCATTTTCGCAAGAGCAGGACAACAAGTGGAGTGCAAGAATTAATTTTGACCCGATTAGCACCGGTTTTACCAAAAACTCCAACTCATTTGCAGTGGGCTTGACATTCTATCGCAACATTGCAAATAACGTTGACTTTGGTATGGGCTTTAAACTTCAGGAAAACTGGAAATTCAATGGAGCACCTGCCATCCCGGTTTTTGTAAGCGCGCATTACGACAAACAGTCAAGAACAACATCTCCCATTCTTGACTTTGAAACCGGAATAGGGCTATTGCCATCTGACTTTGGCCATTCATCTTATTTCTTAAATCCGATGGTCGGCGTCAGGATCAACAATTTAGGAATCTCTGTTGGATATCAAGGCAGTGTTGCTTTCGGATATGATCAGGCTTCTTGGGGTAGCGGAATGAACATTCGTCTATCATATTATCTAAGCAATCAGCGCGGGCAGAACGAATATTCAAGATTTATCGAATACCTGCGCACCACATCGCTATTGGTATCTTTAGGCTACGAAATTGCATCGGCTGACAAAAAATACTTTGAAGAGAATATGAGCACCGCCGCCATCAATCTTGCCTGGTTATTTCCTGTATGTGAAAACTTCGAAATGGGACCATCGCTTGGTGTAAACCTGGCTGTTGGAGATATTGATTTTATCTATCTCCCCATTGCACTTCGCTCACGCTACAATTTCAAGCAAGCCACCTTCGCCAAAAAATTCTACCCGTGGCTTCAGTTAGACCTCGGCGGAGCCTTCCGTAATGGCGGTGATTATAAAGTCGGCTCATTCCTTGCTCGTCCTGCTGTCGGCATAAGCATGGATGTAAGAGGTGGAAAATCGGCCCTCGATCTTAGCGTTGGATATAGCTCAGTTGGTGCCAAAACCACACACGAATATGCCGGTGATGGAAAGAAACACTACGTTGGCAACGTCGGCATTGCTTTAGGCTATCGTTTTTAATCTACCCCACTCGCCACTTAGAGAAGTAATCCAAGTAATCATGAGGGCCACGGTTAAACATCGTGGCCTTCTTCTTGTCACCTGATATTATCTGTTGCGCAGACGCACTCTATACAGAGGATAGACCAACTTTAGAAATACCCGGCGGTATATAAATGAAAGCAGTGGATATTGTCCGGGGTGAGAATATAAATAATTTATAAACCGCAACCACGGCGTAGTCCCCGATGTGGGAAGGAAGCCGCTCGCAATATACTCTTCAGCAAAAGTTCTAAACTGAGCCCCTTCTATCCCAAATGCCAGAACCTTAGCCGTTAGCGTCACAAGCTGACTATCCTTAAATTTTATAAACACAGGATAAAGAGCTTCATCCCGTTCCACGAGCGACCGGAATGTAAGAAGAAGCCTCTTATAGCTATCTCTCCATTTTGCAAAGCGTGTTTTACTCATCGAAGTGGTCGCTGAGTTAGCCTGAAAATAATACCAATAAAAGAAATTCGCCAATTTTATCACTCGCGGATTCAAAGCTATAAATCGAAGATTAAACTCAGCATCCTCGCTCAGTGACATTTCCTCGTCAAACATCATCCCGCGACTCTGCACAAACTCACGTCTATACAACCCGGCAAACACATATGACGGAATATACCCTTGTTGCAACCATTCGCGGCCCAACACCCTCTCTCGCATCTTAATCTCCCCGTCAAAAGGCTCGGGAGTCTCAGTCTCGCCTCTATCGCGCAAGTCGATTATGCGCACGTTGCATCCGATATAGTCTGCCTCGTCAACCCCCTGAATCTGCAGCATAGCATTGTATGCACCGGCCACCACAAGGTCGTCGGCATCGACAAAATGCAGCCACTCGCCCCGTGCCTCTCTGATGCCTCTGTTGCGGGCCGCTGACACCCCTTGGTTTTCAGTGTGAAACACTCGCACCGTCAGCGGATAGCGTGCGGCATACTCATCACAGATGGCCGGAGTATCGTCAGTCGAGCCATCATCTATTATCAGCACCTCAAAACTGCCATCGTCGGGCAACTGACTCACCACACTGTCGAGAGCCGCTCTCAATTGCCCCGCAGCATTATATGCCGGAATTATAACCGATAGTTTTTTCGATTCCATAACAGACTGCAAATTTAAGCAAAAAGAACATACGGAAAACACAATCTGACAACCCGCGTCAAGATAAAATTGTAAAATATTGTCAAAATTCCACCAAAAACTAATTTTTAAGAATATTTTTAGCCGTGATTGCAAAATATTGTTTAACTTTGCACCTTGACCACATTTGGACAACTCAGATTATTGGGCGTGGCCGAGTGTGGGGTATTTCTCCAAGAAATTAAAACCGGAATAATATCACTTACTCCAATGAAGAAAACTGTCATCACTCTGACTTTTGCATCACTCTCAATGCTTGTGGCGCAGGGTCGAACCCTCTCTCCCGGCGAGGCTCTGAACAGAGCCATGCAGTCGGCCGACATTCCAACGCAAGTGGCTGCAATGCGCACACCCCGCCAGGTGACACCCGAGCTTACACTCAATGTGATAAGTTCTGATGCTCCGGCCCTCTACGTGATTTCGTGCGGCGAGGGGCATGGAAGCATGGTCGTGTCTGCCGATGACGTCGCAGCGCCTATCCTCGCTTATTCTGACGAGCCTTTTGACATCGACTCGGCTCCTGAGAACTTCAAATGGTGGCTCACACAATATCAGGCAGAAATCTCTCAAGCGATTGAAGCCAATCTGCCGGCCTACGACGAGGCTGCCGCAGCCCCTGCCCGTGCCACCATCGCCCCCCTTGTCACCACCAAGTGGGATCAGGATGCTCCATACTACAACAAATGCCCCAAGGTGGGGACCCGCTACACCTACACCGGTTGTGTTGCCACCGCTATGGCACAGGTAATCAACTATCACAAACACCCTGTGACCGGCACCGGCTCACACTCTTACACCTGGAACAACACCACCCTCACCTTTAACTACGGAGCCACTACATTTGACTGGGCCAATATGCTGAACTCATACAACGGCTCAGCCACAGAGGCGCAGAAGAATGCCGTGGCCACCCTTATGTATGCCTGTGGAGTGGCTGTGGATATGAACTACGGCACATCAGCCTCAGGCGCTGTGTCGTCAAACGTCCCCGCTGCCCTTCGCGACTACTTCGGCTTTGACAAAGGTGTTCACTACGAAGACCGTCTTGTCTACACCTCACAGGGGTGGGAAGACCTCGTGTACAGCCAGATTGTAGATTGTGGCCCCACCTACTACAGCGGCCGTGGCGAATCAGGCGGTCATGCCTTCGTGGTCGACGGCTATAAGGACGGATTCTTCCACTTCAACTGGGGGTGGAGCGGTGTCAGCGACGGATATTATCGTCTGTATGCACTCGTTCCCGGATCGCAAGGCATCGGTGGCAACTCCGAAGGCTTCAACACCGGGCAATCCATCGTTGCAGGCATCTGCAAGCCCAAACCCGGCTCTCAGCTCCCCCCGCCCTACTTTATCTGCACCAATCCTCTTGATGTGCAGCGCAGCGGCACAACTATGACTCTCAACGGTCCCTTCTATTGCTACACCCCCTACACCACTACAGGCTATTTCGTAATTGAGTATTATGACAAGGCCACCGGGCAATACCTCAAGACCCAGAAGCTAACCACCGCATCCAATATCCGCAACAACACATATTACCAGCAGTTGAAATTCTCAGTGACGGCTATCCCCGAAGGCGAATGCTATGCATATCCCAAGATTGAGGTCGACGGCGTCGTTACTCCGATTCACTTCTCACCTTGGAACCCCGGCGGATATTTCGTGACCAAGCGCACAGGCTCGGATATCACGATAGAGTCGCCCCGCGGCGGCATCTTCTCCACCACCGGAATGGATATCATCTCCCCGATGTACACCAACCGTCTATTTGCCGTCAACATCCCCTACACCTACACCGGACAGGATGATGTGCTTGTTACTGTCACACCTCAGCTTCGCGACGCCTCCACAGGTGTTGTCAAGCAAACAGGCGAGCAGCTTAACGCCATTATCGTCCCCGGCAACAACAAGATTGAATATACCGGCACATGGCTCAACAATCCGGCCGCAGGAAATTACAGTCTTGTATTCATCAGCGATATGCCTGTCAATATGGTCGACGGAACATACTCCAACATTCTTGGCGGGCCGCAGGCCGTTAGCCTCACAGCCCAGTCGGGTTCGCCGATGATGACTGTAAGCGCATCAGACTGGAGCATCGTTGACGCCAACAATGTCAACCCCGACAATCTTGTAATCAACGCCAATGTGAATTGCATTATGGGCTACTTTGCCGGCGCCCTCATAGCACGCATCTATGAGCAGGGGCAAACACAGAACCCCATTGCAGAGATTCGCTCAAACAATGTGTTCCTCTCCGGAGGTGCAAAATATGACGTCACAATCGCCGGCGAGATGGTTGGCGGCGAGACCGGCAAGACCTACGACGTGCTTCTCTACAACACGTCGGGCTCCAAGCTCACCACCGTGGCCAAGCAGTTCACCCTCGGGACAAGCGCTATAGAGGATGTCGTGGCCGACTCGTCTGACCTCCCCGTCAAGTATTACAATCTGCAGGGCCAGCCAGTGGTCAACCCTATGCCCGGCAGCATCGTAATCCGCCGTCAGGGTGACAAGACAGAGAAAACCATTGTCAAGTAACATAACAGAATGAATGCCCGTTTCACACTCGCCACTGTAGCCGCTATCGTAGCGGCCACAGTGTGCGGGTGTTCATCATCAAAACAGGCTGCCGGACCACTTGCAACCTCAGAGCCGCAGCAGATGGAGCAGCCCGTCATAGGAGGAGAGTCCTCAACAGTGGCTCGCGCAGTGATATATCGCACCTCGGCGCCGGCCGACTCGCTTGTGCCTGTGGGTGTGCTCGGAGGGAAGATTGTCTCCTATCCGGCGCCCTCCGATCTCACTGAGCAGCCGATGAGCCTTTCCGACGGATGGCTGCTTGACACACGTGGAATAAATCCTGACACTAAGTTTACAAATTACACCTACAGCGCATATAAAGCATTAGCAACGGCTCCGACTCCCGACCAACTTCTTGAGAGCATTATTCCGGATATAGAAGTGACCGATATTGTGGTCCTACCGGAAGCAGCCGGCGCAGTCAAGCCCGCAGAGGTCGAGGAGATAATCCGTGCCGGATTCCCCGGATGCAAAATTATTCTTCAAAAATAGCTATGTCTACCCAAGACGACAACAAAGCCCGCTTTTGCGAACTGCTTCGTTCCACCGGACGCGAAAACATCGACTATGTGATCGAAGACCTTGAAGCATGGGGATTTTTTGAGGCTCCCGCATCAGTGAGAAATCACTTCAACTTCCCCGGAGGGCTGTTGCAACACTCCCTTGGGGTGTATGATGCGGCCGTGATGCTTCGCAATGGAATCATTGAGAAGCGTCCTGACATGGCAGCCAAACTCCCGATGGACTCCATCATCATAGCCTCCCTGCTCCACGACACCTGCAAGGCTAACATCTATCGACGTGTAGAGCGCAAGCGCAAAAACGAAATCGGGATGTGGGAGTCAGTGCAGGAATATGAGGTG
>JAFLRW010000071.1:6814-9068 GCA_022511285.1 Duncaniella sp. | reverse complement strand
ATGCCCCCATTCCGAGATGCAGTGAGCCTCGTCAACGGCATAGAACGAGATAGGCACCGAGCGCAGGAATTCAATGTTTTCTTCCTTGGTGAGTTGCTCGGGCGCCACATACAGCAGTTTTGTACGGCCCTCCTTGATGTCGGATTTCACAAGGTCGATTGACGACTTTGAGAGCGACGAGTTAAGGAAGTGGGCAATATGGTCGGTCTCGCTGTAGTGGCGGATGGCGTCGACCTGATTCTTCATCAGAGCAATGAGCGGTGAAATCACTATTGCCGTGCCCTCCATCATAAGCGCCGGGAGCTGATAGCAGAGCGACTTCCCGCCTCCTGTGGGCATCAGCACAAAGACATCTTTTCCTGCCATAAGGCTTGAAATGATGGCCTCCTGATGGCCCTTGAACGAGTCAAAGCCAAAATGCTCTTTTAGTGCTTGCAATAGTGTTTGAGTCATATCGCTAATGCTGATGAATTGAGGAAGTGAGAGGATGGATATTGTTCAGAAAGGTGTGAGCCGGGGGCTGACCTGCTCAACCGAGGTATGCTTTATTCACCTTCTCCTCGGCAAACTCACGAGTGATGGTGAGCTCTTTGACCTTGCGCGAGGGGGTGTCAAACATTGGGTCGATCATAATAGTCTCCACAATGGTTCGGAGACCGCGTGCGCCGAGCTTATATTCAATCGCCTTGTCGACGATGAATTCAAGAGTCTCGGGGGCAAATGTGAGTTTCACGCCGTCCATAGCAAAGAGCTTCTCATACTGTCGGATGATGGCGTTTTTGGGTTCGGTGAGCACCTTGAGCAGAGCGTTACGGTCAAGCGGGTCGAGGTGGACCAGCACCGGCAGGCGGCCTATAATCTCGGGAATGAGGCCGAAACTCTTAAGGTCTTGCGGGGCAATATATTGGAGATAGTTGTTTTTGTCCACTTTGGAGCGTGTTTCCTGCCCTGTGAAACCTACCACATTAGTGTTAAGGCGCTGGGCAATCTTGCGCTCTATACCGTCGAAGGCACCTCCGCAGATGAAGAGAATGTTTTTGGTGTCGACGGCAATCATTTTCTGCTCCGGGTGCTTACGTCCGCCGTTTGGTGGGACATTTACTATTGAGCCCTCAAGGAGTTTGAGGAGACCCTGCTGCACACCCTCGCCGGAGACATCGCGAGTGATTGACGGATTGTCGCCCTTACGGGCAATTTTATCAATCTCGTCGATGAACACAATTCCTCGTTCAGCCTTAGCCACGTCATAGTCAGACGCTTGGAGGAGACGCACCAGGAGGCTTTCGATATCCTCGCCGACATATCCGGCCTCGGTGAGCACCGTGGCGTCGACAATAGCGAAAGGCACATCAAGCTGGCGGGCGATAGTCTTGGCCAGGAGGGTTTTCCCGGTGCCGGTGGGACCCACCATAATGATGTTGCTCTTTTCGATGTCGACATCGTCAGATGTCTGAGCGAGGCGCTTATAGTGGTTGTAGACAGCCACTGAGAGATATTTTTTTGCGTCGTCCTGACCAATGACATATTGGTTGAGAAAGTCGCAAATCTCGCGTGGTGTGGGAATATTTCCGGCATTGTCCGTGTCGTGCTGTCCGTCATGCTTTTTAGCGTGGCGGCCGGCCGGAGCATTTTCATTCACATACTCCTTGATGAGCCCTTCTATCTGCTGCACGCAGTCGCTGCAGATGTAGGTGTTTTCCAATGGTGAAGGCACAAGAATATCGGTGTATGAAGGCTCTTTACCACAGAAAGAGCACTTCACATCGATTCCGTTGCCGTTGGATTTCTTTGCCATCGGAGAAGTGATTTACTTATTGTTAGGGAAGAGGATATTGTCAATCATGCCATAGTCATTAGCCTCAGTGGCTGTCATCCAGTAGTCGCGGTCGGCATCGTCGCGAATCTTGTCGACTGACTGGCCGGAGTGGTCTGCGATGATTTGATAGAGCTCGGCTTTGTATTTGAGGATTTCGCGGGCGGTGATTTCGATATCGGAGGCTTGACCCTGTGCGCCACCCATAGGCTGATGAATCATTACTCGAGAGTGAGGGAGCGCGAATCGCTTGCCCTTTGCGCCTGCCACGAGGAGCACCGCAGCCATGGAGGCAGCCATGCCGATGCAAATTGTGGATACGTCGCTCTTGATATGTTGCATAGTGTCATAAAGCCCGAGACCGGCAATCACAGAGCCGCCGGGAGAGTTGAGATATATGCTGACATCCTTACCGGGGTCGACCGAATCAAGATAGAGCAG
>JAFLRW010000071.1:0-6804 GCA_022511285.1 Duncaniella sp. | reverse complement strand
TGGCCTTGGACCACGGTAGCGGTATAGTCATTAACGTCGGTTGACATAAAAATGATGCGGTCCATCATCAGGCGCGAGAACACATCCATCTGGGCCACATTGAGCTGGCGCTCTTCAATGATGGTGGGCGAGATGTAGGATGATGTGATGGCGGCGTTGGTGGCTGCCATATATTGGTCAAGAGCGAGGCCGTTCATCCTGCGATGATTCACGGCGAAGTTTCTGAAATCGTTGTTCATAGTTGCATTTATGTTTCGTAATGTAAAATTACAAAAAAAACGGCACATTACAAAGTGCCGTTAATTATTTTTTGCTTGAAACGGGTTTTTATCAGCCTTTAGCTTCGGCGAATGCCGAGGATATGAATCGGGCCAAGTGCTTGACGAGCCAAGCTGCCGCGAGAATCAGGGCTGTGATTATAATCAGATTTAGAGGCCAGATGCTGTTGAGTGCAGGGGTGAAGAGTGCAAACTGAATGAGATATGACTCGAGGCACAGACCGCTCACCCAAAGGATGACTTTTCCCCAAGGATAGAGGTCAAACAAGCGGGTAATAGCCCCACAACTGCACCAACGATACATAAACCATATTGTGCCGGCAAGGGGGATTAGGGTGAGAATTTGGAGAGGCGCGTAGGCGGGATTGATTTTTCCGGCAATCTGTATTCCATAGAAGAGGAGCACGTTGAGCGCCATGAAGAAGAAATTGCGCCAGCAGTTTTGGGCCGGTTTCAGAGTACCGGAGCTGACAAGGACGCCGGTCCAGGCGCCGCCGAGCATGAAGGCAAAAAACGGAATCCATCTGAAGCAGGTGGTGATGCCGTAGATTCCGGCGGCACCGAGCTCATGTTTGGTAGGGAAAAACAGCAGGTAGATGATTACAGAAACCGTGAAAGTGGATGCGAGGGAGATTGGTATGGTTCGTGGTGGGAGGAGGCTTATAGCGTAGATTATAATATAATAGACCATCAGGGCCATAATAAATTCTCCGCCGACAAATTCTTGAAGACCAACGGTCCGTGAAGGATTGATGAGTAGGATGAAAAGCAGCGACGCAATCACCGAGGGATAGATGCGGGCTATGCGGCGCTTGAAGTAGTCGGCAAATCTGCGTCGAGCGGTGAGAAAGAGTGTGTAGCCCGAAACAAATAGAAACACACAGTCGCCGATGGCTCCGCCGGTGGCGAGTTGTGATAGATGCGGATACATTGCATCGGCGTGGGAATTGATAATGAGAAAGACGGCCAAAAATTTCATCATATCAACCGCCTTGTCGCGATATCGAGGCATAATGGTGTGAGGTTGTCCGGGCTTGAAGCGTTTTTTTGTTAAAAAAGCCCCGGAGCGAGTATGGTGTCGCATCCGGGGCTATATAGAGAGTTGGAATGAGGATTCTGCTTAGAGGATCACTTTGGTGACGGTGTTGCCCTGCTTGCGGATATAGAGACCGTTGGCGGGGTTCTCTACGCGCACGCCCTGGAGGTTGTAGTAAACAGCGGGAGCGTCAGCCTCAGTGGCAATCTGAGTGAGAGAAGCGTTGGGGTCTTCGGGCATCACGCCTGTGCCTTCGCCGGGATAGAGCTCGATGAAGAAGGCGGGCTGCTTGCCACCGTTCTTAAACCAGAGGTTGCCGGTCACACCGGTGCCGAGTTCGCACACGATTTTGGGCATATCTTCCAAAGTCATGGGGCTAAAGTCGTCTCTTGAAATATTGGGGACAGTTTCGGTGCCTTCGTTGCGGTAAACGCACTGGAGCGCTCCGTCAACTTCGGCAGAGATGTCAGCGATGTAAGAAACTTCGCCGTCATTGTTGCAATAGCCGTAGAACACGATCTTGCCACACTTGAACCCGTCAGGGAGCACTACGAGGTTGGGAGCACCATTTGAGAGCTTGATGGGCTTGCCGAGGGTGCCGTTTGTGTTACCGCCGCTATAAGATTTATCATTCATTACGAGATACATCTCAACACCATTGTCCCATAAGAGGCCGTCAGCGTAAGGTACGGTGTATTTCTCATCGTCTTCGGTTACGTAGAGGTTGTACAAGGGACCCTTTGCACGAGACTGTGCGTCACCGTGAGCGAGGAATAATGGGGCATCCTGAGCCATAGCTGCCATAGACATTGCAGCCACTGCGAAAAGAGTAAAAATTTTCTTCATAGAAAATGATTTAGGGTTATTAATAGATGAATTTTCGTTTTGATATTAAAACATCACAAAGTTAACCAATATTTGGTGAAATAATAAAATGAATTAACTTTAATTAACGAAAAAATGTAACGTTAAAAAAAGCCCTCGGGCTGAATCAGCGCCGAGGGCCGGGAATAAATGTTGTTTTCTCTGTTGATTAGAGGACCACCTTGGTAACGGTGTTGCCCTGCTTGCGGATGTAGAGGCCGTTGGCGGGGTTCTCTACGCGCACACCCTGGAGGTTGTAGTAAACCACGGGAGCGTTAGCCTCAGCAGCGATGTTGTTGAGAGCTGCGTTGGGATCTTCGGGTTCGTCACCACCTTCGCGAGTCACCTTGAGGGTAACGATGAATACGTTGGTGCTGGCGAGGTTGCGAGACATGTAGATAGTGTTGACGCCGACAGCTGCAGCGGGAACTTCGAGGGCGTGAACTGCGGGCTGCTCACCGAATGCTTCGTTTGCATTGGGATATGATTCATCTTCAGCGATATCGGCAACAGTAGCACCGGCTGCATCGATGAAAGCAACGTAAGCGCTGCCTTTGGACTCGGCATCCTTGTTGATATAAGCGTTGATTTCAAGTTTGTCACCAGCCTGAAGGGCTTCGTTGAGCACGAGCTTCATGTAGCCGGCGTTGGCAGAAGCGGGAGTTTCACCGAGGTTACCCTTCTTGCCGTTGAGACAGATGGTGTGGTATTCAACACCATTGGCAGTGTTAGGATAGTTAACGCGGTTGGGGTCAACACCGTTCTCGTAGGTGATGGTGCCGCCAACTTCAGTTACTTCGCCACCGTTAGAAGCCCAAGAGTAGACATCGGCAGCCTTGGCTGACAGAGCGAGTGCAGCCACTGCGAAAAGAGTAAAAATTTTCTTCATAGAAGATGATTTAGAGGTTAAAAAAATTGTTATAATAGTGTAGCTTTCAAAAAGCTGTGCAAATTTAGCGTATTTTCTGCCTTAATCACTATAATTAACATAGTTTAACATTATAATGTCGCAGTTGCCGAGCGATAGTCAACGATATTGATTCGCAGTTGAGTCTGAGCCTCGATAAGATTAGCGCGAGCAGAGTGCCACTGAGCCTGGGCGTCAAGGAGGTCGGTGATAGGAGTGAGTCCGAGCGAATAGGCCTCTGACGTGGAGTTGAGTGCAGCTTCCGCCTGCGAGACAGCCGTATTGGCAGAGCGGACAAGTTCTGCACCGGTCCTGACATTAGTGATGGCCTGTTTCACCTGGAGGTCAAGCAGGTCGGCGTTATGGTCGAGGGAGAGCAGAGCATTATCGACATCCAATTTAGCGTGTTTCACCTTCTTGAGTCCCTCACCCCAATGGAAAATCGGCACCTGAACCCCCAGCATAATGTTCCAGCCATTTTCGTTGATTTTCTGAGTGACAGGCATATAATTGCCGTCAGGCAGCTGCTGCATCATAGTGAGTTTCATGTTGCCATAGGCGCTCCATCCGCCCTGTAGGACCACCTGCGGGAGGAAATCAGCCCGAGCCATGCGCACCTGCTGGCGTTTGGCCTCGATGTCGGCCCGCAGCAATTGCATTTCGGGGCGATTATCAAGGTCATACGACTCGAGGCCGTCAGGGAGTTCGGATGGAATCACCGAGTCAGCGATAGCGACTGGGGTATCGTTAGGCAGTCCGAGTGCGGTGCAGAGCGCCATTCTGCAGAGTTCGGCACCGCCGGCCACCTGCTCCTGCTGATAGACCACCGAGCTGCGACGCGCCTCGATGCGCAAGAGCTGATTGCGAGTAGCCATTCCGGCATCGACGGCTGCGAGGGTCTGGCGATAGGCAGTATCGACTAAAGCGCGGTAACTCTCCATCATATCGACCTTAGCCAAAACGGCCACATAGCTCCAATAAGCAACGATGGCATTGGCAGAGACATTGATGCGAGTCTGCCGCAACTGCTGGTCGGCCACAGTCTGACCGATGCCGGCCAGCTTATTTGCAGCAATGATTTTACCTCCGGCGAAAATAGGTTGCGTCAGGCTGATGCCTGCCATATAGACCCCACGCATGCGGAGAGTGATGCCCATATCGGACTGGGAGTCGGGGGCACGCCAGATGCCCAAAGCCGATCCGGAGAAATCGGGCAGATAAGCCGTGCGGGCAATTCCTCGGTTGAGCGCCGCCTGCGACACCGCATTTTGGGCCATCTTCATCTCCTTAGAATTCTCGAGCGCCATCTCCACCGCCCGAGCCTCGTCGATGGTGATGGCCGGGGCTGCGAGGCGGATTATCAGTGAGGCTACAGCGAGTGCATATAATCTCTGTGTGATTAAGGTCATTGTCTTGTAATCTTAAAGAATATTGAATATAGAAGGGGGAGAAGCATCAGAGTCACTATCGTGCCCACAAACAGCCCACCAATCACCGTCACGGCAAGCGAACCGTACATAGCGTCGGAGATTAGCGGAATCATGCCGAGGATGGTGGTGAAGGAGGCCAGCATCACCGGACGGACACGGCTAAGAGTGGCTTGGACAACAGCCTCGTAGGGCTCGAGATGCTGCTCGGTGCGAAGACGGTTGATTTCGTCAACGAGCACGATGGCATTCTTGACCATCATACCTATCAGGCCCATACATCCCATTATGGCAATAAAAGTGAATGGGGTGTCGGTGAGCAGCAGCATAGGCACAATGCCGCAAATCACAAACGGGAAGCAGAGGAGGATGACGAAAATCTTTTTCCAATTATTGAAGAGCAGAAGCAGCACAATGAACACCATCATAATAATCATAGGCAGAAATCCGAGGAGAGTCTCCGTGGCCTCTCCCGAGATATCGCTCTCGCCGGCATAGCGCATAGTATAGCCCGGGGGAAGGGGGATTGAATCGATTTTACCCGAGATGTCGGCAAGCACGCGAGCCGGAGTGGCGTCGGGGTTGAACGGGTCGGGGTCAGCCTCAGCCTGGATGGTGCGCTGACCGTTGTAACGGAAGAGATACTCGTCGGAGAATCTGAGCGAAGCACTGTCCACCACATTGCCAACCACAGAGGTGTGGAACAATCTTTCAGATATGTCGCGGGGCGAGACAGCACCTGTGGCCAATCCCGTCAGTTGCGAGGGGTCGGCGTTGATGTTGGCCACAGACCAGACAGGGACTGAAAGCAATTGGGCTGGCTTGGAACCGTCGCTATTGCGAAGACGGAGATTGACGGGCAGGATATTGTCGCCCTCGTAGACAACTCCCACGGGATGACCGCTGCCGGCCGCCTTAAGGGCGTTGCCCACATCGCTGCGGCTTATTCCGGCTCTGGCGGCATCAGGCTGCGAGAATGCAAACTGAATCTGAGGAGCGGGGGCATTCCAATTGTTCTGGACAGAGTAGGGGTCAATGAATCGGGATTCACGCATAATATTCTCGGCCCGTTCAGCCAGGCTTCGCAACACTTTAGTGTCAGGCCCGGAGAACTCCACCTCCACGGTGTGGGTAGAGCCGATTGAGAAATTGTATTTGCGAGTGCGGATGTAGGCATCCGGGGCAATCCGGCGCAGCCGCTCGCGCACTTCGTTAGTCATCTCGAGCATAGTGCGGAAATCCTTACAGTCGACAATCAGCTCTGCATAATTGTCGCCCCCTGAAGGCATCGGGCGCACGAAGCAATAGCGGGCTGGAGCACCCCCGGTGCTGACCACCACGCGGTCAACCCTCTCCATCCGCCCCACTGAATCGGCAAGCTGGCGAATGCGGGCATCCACCTGATTAGCGTCATTTGTGGATGGAAAGTAGCACTCCACTACAAACTGCTTGTAGTCGAAATCAGGGAAGAAAATAGAGCGCAGATGAGTAATGCCGAAACCGGAGGCGGCAAGGATGGCCAGTGCTATGGCTATAGAAGAGACGCGATGGCCGATAATCCACTGGAGCACACGCCGCATAGCGCGATACACAGCGCCGGAACGAATGTCGGCTTCAGCGCTCGCCGGATTCTTTTCATCCTCCTTGGGGAGCCAATTTTTGGCACAAAAGGGCACCTGGATTAGAGCAAGAATCCAGCTTGAGAGAAGGCTCACACAGATGACCACAAAAAGGTCGCCGGCAAACTCACCGGCCGAGCCAGGGGTGACATAGATGGGGAGGAACGTGCAAGCGGCGATTATAGTGGCTCCAAGAAGAGGCATTGCAGTGTTGCGGACAATGCGATAGAGGTATTTGCCGGGGGGCAGACCGCGGTCGCGGTCGGCAAGGATGCCGTCCATAATCACCACGGAATTATCGACCAACATTCCCATAGCCACAATGAACGCACCAAGCGAGATACGCTGCAGGGTGGTGCCGCAAGCTGAAAGAATGGGGAACGACAGAGCCACAGTCAGAATCAATCCGAAGCCGATGATGACACCGGAGCGCCACCCCATAGAGAGCATCAGTATCAGCACTACAATGAGCACTGATTCCACAAGATTGAGCATAAAACCACTGATGGCTTCGTCGACCTTGTCGGGCTGAAAGAAAATCTTGTCGGTCTGCATACCGGCGGGGAAGCGATGCATAACATCGGCCAACTTAGAGTCGACAGCCTTACCAACGTCGGGGACTATCGCCGAGTTTTCGAGGGTAATTGCAATAGTCACAGCCGGCTCATTATTA
>JAFLRW010000070.1 GCA_022511285.1 Duncaniella sp. | reverse complement strand
ACCCTTCGGCCATCACCGGGATATGCGGTATCAGAGAGTCGATGTAGACGGTGGAGGCATAGGTGCGGAACGGGTCGGCCACCTCGGAGTCGATAGCGTGGTAGATGGTCCAAAGGGCAGCTCCGGGATGAAGGCGCTCGTTGTGGCCGAGGTCGCGAAACTCAGCCCAATGGCCTCGCTCGGGCATCCACAACACACTGTCGATAGCCTTTCCTATAGCCTCGGCTTCAACTCGATAGGGCGTAGGGTCTTCACCAATAGCCTCGGCCACATCAGCGGCAATACTGTTGGCTAATCTATTGTAGGCCGACGAGTGGGTGACGGCACCGCCATTATAATATAAGGCATCTGAGGCCCAGATGCAACAATATGCATCGTAGAGATGGTCACCGTCGGGGTCGAAGTTGCGTTTTTCCCACTCAAGATGTAGTTTAAGGGTTGGGAACAGTTCGCGCATAGCAGCAGTGTCGGCTGTGTGGCGGAAGTGGCGCAGCAAGGCGTCGGCATAGACGAGATTCATGTCGTAATGGCTCATCTCATCTTTTTTCCCGGGACGGCGGCAGATGTATCCGTTGCTATACATCGGAGTGCCCCAGCGCTTTTCGGCTCGGGCAAGGTTGAGTGTAGCGTCTTGACGGGGATGTTCATACAGCGGCGGGCGGTCAGTTACCTGATTTGCGGCATAAGTGCGGAAGTGAGTGAGGGCCCTGTCGTGGCGTCCGATTGCGTCGCCGACGTATGCTCCGCGCCACCCGAGGTGAGGAGTGCGCCATCCTATAGAGCCGTGGAGCCAAGCCTCGCCGCTCCAGATGCCGTCAGCGGCTATGGCAAGGGCACTTCCTATGGGGGTGAACAGAGGATCCGGGGTGGTAAACTTGACGCTTCCGGCCAGAGCCGCGCGCTGTCTTTCAGCCTTGGCAAACAGTGTGCTGAGCTTTTTGCCGGTCACGGGTGTCACACCGGCCGGAAATAGAGCAATGATGCGGCTTTCGCCGGGCTTAAGGGTGATGCTCCCCTCATAGCAAGGCATACCGGTGATGGTATGGGTGTCTGTCGGCAGTACGATAGATAGGGTTTTGCGTGACTTGATGCCATATTCTATTGTCACCACACCGTTTTTACCCACCTTATATATATTGTCTTTACAATATTCCGGTTTGAGGTCAAAGCAGTCAGGCTTGTCAACTCCAAGATCGCCGTTGCGGGAGAAGTTTTTATCTCCCACACCACCAAATCTCACACCGATGGTGACTTTCGACCTGTTGGTATTAGTGATGCGCCACAGCGCGGCATCCGAGCCTTCACGCATCACCTGAGCCTCGACCGTCACTCCACCTTGGATGTAGTCCATTCGTCCGGGAGTATATGTGGCTGTGCAGCTCCCTTCCGGGAGTGTCAGTAGCAGGTTGCCCCCCATGCCCGGGAGGTAGATGCCAAACTCGGGCATATCGCTGCAATCCATACGAAAACCGGAGTGGGCGCCGTAGAGCCCGCGGATATATTTGCGATTGCCGTCGACGGTCATCGCTCCGGTGCCGTCGGGTGTAGGACGGTAGTGGAGCGGGGTGGGGAGTGTATCCGCAGCTGAAAGCCCGGCTGCCGCAACGAAGAGAGCGGCAGTCAGGCTGAGGAGTTTATGCCTTGTCATTGCTGACCATTTTTCAAAGGGTTAAGGGAGTGGTTTGATGCCTTCCCATCTTACGTTCCAGGTGCCGTCTTTCGGGAAACCGGGATTTTCAACCTCGCATCCGTCCCATCCGGCAGTCATAAGGGCCACAGCTGTGAGCAGGCCGCCATTTCCGGGCAAGTAGCAACGCAGACGCTTGTCCTGATAATTGTGGCCGTTGGGTAGATAAGTGTTGGTGCGCTTGTCCATCAGAAGGGCATTGATTGCTTTTTCGGGTTGGCCGAGTCGCACGGCACACATTGCCGTAGTCGGGTAATCCCAGCCCCAAGTGCGTCCCCAGTTCCAATTGTCGTAGATCCAATCGAATGTGTTGTTCATCAGATCCTCACGCACCAAAGGCGATGCGGGGAGCACTCCGAGAGCGGCAAGCACGGCCATGTGGTCGGAGGTGAAACGCACATCTTTATATGTGTCGAGAGCGGTCTCGGCGGCAAGATAGAGCGAGTCTTGTGCGGCTAACGGGGAGAGTTTGTCGATAATCTCGTCCCAATCCATGTTGCGGCGTTCCCCCTTACGTTCACGCCATTTCTGGGTAGTGTTGAGGGCAAAATGCCAGTAGGATAATTCGAAGGGAGGATTGACAGTCTCGGCTGCACGCAGTGTCTCCTGTGCGGGGATGGCTCCGCGAAGTATATAACGGTTGCCAAGTCCGTCATACTCGGCAAACGAGGCCATAAAATCGGCGGTCTGTTGCACTAAGTCGTAATATTGGTTGAGCACGGAGTCATTTGGATTGGCACGGTAGAGCAGTTCGGAGAGATAGATTAGGTGTGGCTGCTGCCATATCAGGAACGAGCCTACTTTTGAGGGGGCTTCTGTGCCTGAGGGGTCAGTCATCTTCATCCAGCGAAGGCCGTTGAACCCCTGACGCTGAGCTATCTCGCGTGCCGTATCTTTGACGGTGTCATACCAAGGGAGGGTGCGTGCAAGCAGGTCTTCGTGGCCATAGAGGGCAAACTGTGCCTGGTGCCACCAAATCATTTCAAGGTGGAATTTGCCGAACCAGGAATTATAGGTCAGGCCGGTCTCTTGCGGAGGTGTCGAGCCTGCACACTGTGTGGCAAGCAGATATTGCGACAGCACTACACGGCGCTCCAACTCTGCTGCGCGAGGATCGGTGCAGAGGCTGAAGTCTACCACGCCGCCGTTTTTCCAGAATCCCTGCCAGTAGTCCGACGAAGCCTTCTCGGTGGCGGCGTATGTCTCGTTGACTGTGTTGAAATCAGGTTTTTCGGGTGTAAATGTGGCGGTGAAACTCCACTCGTCTTGGGTGGGAGTGATGGTAAGATGATTGGCTTTCTTAACGACAGGGGCCTCTGCTCCTGTCCAGGTAAGAGTCACGTAATAGATTGTAGAATCTAACTGATGGCTCAGAATGGCTTTGTTGTCGGCCATTTCCACGATGCTGACGCTATGGAGGTCGTCCTTAGTCCAGTCGCAGGCATCATCGGCATGTCCGCCGGTGGGATAAGGGAAGCGAAGTGCCACCGGCAGGCGCTTGGCTGAGTTGATGGAGGAGGCCACCATATCCTTATCCGGGTCGACGGTGGTCTGAACCTTGACAGGCGTTCCCTCAACGGAGAATGTTGATGTTATCAAGCCGTTCCACATGTCGAGTGTCTGGTCAATATCTGTGATTGACTCCGGAGTCAGAGTGTCGAATCCGATTATTCCGAGGTGGAGGCGGTGAGGATTTACGCGATAATAATTTGCAGCCTCTTTCTGGCGCCCATCCTCATTGAACTGCACGGCGTATGGCTCCTGGCGTCCGCGCCCGAAGTCATAGTCTTTTAAAGTCTCTTGGGTGGTGTAATGTTCCGTGTTCGGGAACGCATGCCAACCCCATTGGCTTTGTGTGCCGAGGGGCACTCCATTGCTGTAAAGCTCCGGGAATGACTGAAGACCGGTGACATCTACGGTGAAAGCAAATTCGCCGTTGCCCACAGTGAGTGATGCCAATGTGTCAATTGCCATAATATGGGGATTGTTGCGCTCCACAAGCGCATAGCGGTCTATAGCACCGCTATTATTGTTGCCGCAACCGCTCAGCGCAACGACTGCTGTAAGAGCTGCTGACCATAATGTTAGTGACTTTGTCGACATAGAAATGAAACGGGTGATTTAAGGTTACTAATACCGCAAAGGTAACAAAAAAAAATGAAAAATCTGAAAAAACCTGATTTTCTTAACCGTAAAAATTAACAATGATGTCTCTAAGCAGGGTTTTTGTGTATCGGTTGTTATAACGCCTGATGACCAAAATTGCGCAAAATTTATAGTTGAAGGAAGCATAATGTTATGAGATTAAAATTTTTTAACTGTAATTTGATACTAATATTGGGTTTTTAATGGTAATTTTGCAAAGATTATCGAAACATTCAAAGTATTTTGATAAATCGGAATCACGATTGACTTATGAGCAAGATTACACGAGATATAAGGAATACGATTGAACAAGTAGTAGCTGAAGACTTATCGGAGATATGGCAGGTGCTCAGTGGCGAGGAGAAGCGCCTTGTTATTGAGAACTTCAATATCCAGCAATATAAGAAGAATCAAATCATCTATGCCGAGAGAGACGAGCCGGAATTCCTGTGGTGTCTCATTGAGGGCAAGGTGAAAAAATATAAGGATGGCATTGGCGGCCGCGTACAGATAATCCGTCTAATCAAGTCGGTGCAGTATTTTGGATATCGTGCCTATTTTGCCGGTGAAACTTATGTGTCAAGTGCCGCCACACTTGAGCCTTCCACTCTGGGCACACTTCCGATGTCGCTCGTCGAGAAGATGATTCGCAATAACAATCAGCTGGCGATGTTTTTTATCCACGAGCTCTCGCGTAATCTTGGGTCGTCAGACACGAAGATAGTCAACCTCACTCAGAAACATATCCGCGGTCGTCTGGCCGAGGCGCTGATGGTGCTTCTTGACAACTATGGAGTGGAGGAGGATGACAATATGACCCTCAAGATTTATATGGCGCGTGAGGATCTTGCCAATCTTAGCAATATGACCACGGCAAACGCTATCCGCACTCTATCGAACTTTGTGAGCGAAAGGCTTATAGTGGTGGACGGTCGTAAGATTAAGATTCTCAACGAACCTATGCTGCGTAAGATTTCCAAATTCGGCTGACGCAATGCCCAAGTTCAGCTCAAAAATAGGTGTCATTGCCACTACGGTAGGCTCTGCCGTAGGCCTGGGCAATGTGTGGCGTTTCCCGGCCGAGGTGCAAGCAAACGGAGGCGCCCTCTTTCTGTTTATATACATCATTTGCATTTTTCTGTTCGGCATTCCTGTGATGACTGCCGAGTTTGCTCTCGGTCGCGGGGGTGACAGCGATGCTGTGAGTGTATATGGCAAGGTGACCCCTCGCCACAAGCATTGGGCGCTCACGGGAGCGCTGGCCGTGTTGGCCTCCTATTTGATTCTGTCGTTCTATATGGTGGTTTCGGGCTGGACTCTTGAATATCTCCTGCAGTCACTCTCCGGTAATCTCTATGCGGCTGATGCAGCAGACAAGACGGCGTTTACCGCGTCGATGGGTCGATATATAGCCGGCACATGGCGCCCGATAGTGATGACTGTGGTGATGATTCTGGCCAACCTTGTGGTGTTGCTGCGAGGTGTTCGCGGTGGCATTGAGAGGATTTCAAATATTCTGATGCCGCTGCTGTTTGTGCTGCTTGCGGTGTTTTGCGGAGTGTCATTGTCGCTGCCGGGCGCCCGCCAAGGTTTGGAATTTTTTCTTCGTCCCGACCTCTCGGCCCTCTCCCCCTCGACGGTAATCAACGCTCTCGGACAGGCATTTTTCTCACTAAGCCTCGCTATGGGCATATTGGTCACATACTCGAGCTACTATCCGGCTACGACTCGTCTCACTCGCACCGCAACCACAGTGGCGCTCCTTGACCTTATGGTGGCGCTTCTGATGGGTGTCATCATCTTTCCCGCAGTGATGACATTTGGGCTTGCCGATAGCGATTTGGCGGGCTCGTCGCTTGTTTTTGTCACTCTTCCCGAGATTTTTGCCCGTATGAGCGGCTCGCAGTGGTGGTCAGCTCTTTTCTTCCTGCTTCTCACTGTGGGGGCGTTCACATCTACAATCTCACTTGCCGAGGTCTCTGTTTCCTTTGTCAAGACGCGCTGGGGTGTGAGCAGGCGTGCCGCTTGTCTGTGGGTGTGTCTGCCGCTTTTGGTGCTTAGCTCTGTCTGCTCTCTGTCTGTGGGTCCTTGGAGCGGCTTCACTATTGCCGGGCTTACCATATTTGATTTCCTTGACACTATAGCCACCAATATAATGCTGCCGCTTGGCGGTATTCTCCTCTGCTTATATATGGGATGGGTAGCTCCGGAGCGCTTCTTCAGAGCTCAGCTCACTAATGATGGCGCCATCCACTCACGAGCGCTCACGGCTATCCGCTTCATAGTTAAGTGGGTGGCACCTCCGCTGATATTCCTTATCCTTGTTTGGCAGTTCGTCTGACTTGATTTCCACAAACACTATACCATGAGATTCGCTGACATCCCTGCCCATCCGACAGTTAAAGCCCAGTTGAGGCAGATGGTGGCCGATGGCCGAGTGCCACATGCCTTGCTGCTTAAGGGGCCTGCCGGTGTAGGAAAATTCCTGCTGGCGCGTGCTTTCGTGCAGTTGCTTCACTGCTCATCGCCTACGCCTGACGGCGAGCCGTGTGATGCCTGTCCATCGTGCCTCCAACATAAGGGGTTCAACCATGTGGATACTCAATATGTATTTCCGGTGGTGAAGACTGAGAAGATTAAAGCTCCACTGTCAGCCGACTTTATGGAGGAGTTCAAATCCTTTATGGAGGCATCTCCTTATATGGATTTTGACCGCTGGACTGCAGATCTCGGTCGCGCCACTGACAAAAAGAATGCCCAGCCGGTCATCTATGTCAACGAAAGCGAAGCTCTCGAACGCTCCATGGCCATCAGTGCCGCACGTTCAGCCCACAAAGTAGCTATAATATGGCTCCCGGAAAAAATGAATGAACAGACAGCCAATAAGCTCCTCAAGCTCATTGAAGAGCCTGCCGAGGGGTCGATGTTCGTTCTTGTCAGTGATAATCCATCCGCCATACTTCCCACCATAAGTTCGCGATGCCGCCCCATAGAGGTCAACCGTCTTCCGGACGCCGTGGTTGCTGACTGGCTCACCGTCCGGCTCGGGATGGACCCTACCGATGCCCTCTCGTTGGCCCACATTGCTGAAGGCGATATTAACCGCGCTGTGCGCACCACCGACGCCACGTCAACATCAAGGATGTTTTTTGACCTGTTTGTGGGGCTGATGCGAAAAGCCTATATGCGCGATGTGGCCGGTCTGCGCCAATGGAGTGTTGACCTCACGGCCCTCGGCCGCGAGTCGCAAGTGAGGTTTTATGACTACTGCACACGCTTGATACGCGAAAACTTCGTCTTCAACTTCAATATTCCTCAGATCACATATCTAAATCGCGAGGAAACGCAATTTAGTCGCAACTTTGCCCGGTTTATCCACGAAGGAAATGCCGAACGCATTATGGCTCAGATGGATAGGGCTTCGGCTGAAATAGCCGGCAACGCCAACGGCAAAATAGTCAACTTTGACTTTGCCATCAAAATGATAATACTCATAAAGAACTGATTTGGTCAGGATGACACCTTTTCTCCAACTCGTGGCGCAAGTGTATCTCGAAAATGAGCGACGGGATATGATGGACTATTGTTTCGTGTTTCCAAACAAGCGTTCAGGAGTTTTCTTCCGCCATTATCTCATTTCTCTCTCCCAGGGGCAGCCTCTCATTCTGCCCGCCATTTCCACTATCGGAGAGCTCACGGGGCAGTTCACTGATTTAGTTGAGGCTTCACGCTTTGAACAGCTCTTCACCCTCTATAATGAGTATAGGGCGCTCAATGGAGATGTGGCCGATTTTGACCGCTTTATGTTTTGGGGCGAGATGATTTTGAGCGATTTCAACGATGTGGATCGTGACCTTGTGGACCCCGATAAGCTTTTCATCAATCTTAAGCGCTACCGTGAGGTGAGTGCCAACTATTTGACGGAAGAGCAGCAGGAGATTTTGTCGCGTTATTGGGGCGAGTCGTTTGACCGATACTCGCCTGATGAGTTTTGGACTCATCTTCACACAGACAATCCCTCAGAACTCGAAAAGCATTTCCTTCAGCTCTGGGAGGTGCTCTCGCCCCTGTATGGCCGGTTTACTACAACTCTCAGAAGTCGCGGTGTGGGCACACAGGGGATGATGATGCGCGATGCAATCGAAAAATTGCGCATCGTAGAGACTTCAGAGCTGCAATATAGAAGATATATCTTTGTGGGGTTCAGCATGCTGAGCCTATCCGAATTCCGCATTTTCGATAATCTTAAGCAGCGCGGAGTGGCTGACTTTTATTGGGACGATGCATCGCCTGCATTAAAAACCATCGGCAACAAGGTGGTGGCCTTTATGCGTCGAAATAGAGATAACTTCCCCTCGCGCCACTCTCTGCCTGACGAGGAGATTAGGATGCCTGAAGTTAAGGTGACGGGTATTCCATCGGCCATCGGCCAGACCAAGAAGGCCGGAGAGCAGCTGCAAAAATGGGTTAAACAAGAAGTGGTCGACCCACAAAACGCCATTTCAACAGCCGTAGTGCTTCCTGATGAGAGCCTGCTGATTCCGATGATTCACTCTGTCCCTGAGGAGATTACATCGCTCAACGTCACTATGGGATTGCCGTTGCGTTCCACGGCGTTTGCCTCGTTTGTCAATGCGGTAATAACTATGCAGCTGCGATCATATCGCACAGCCGACGGCATCCATAAGTTTTTCCATGACGATGTGAAGACTCTGTTGTCGTTTCCGATGTTAAGGCGCATTGACCCATCCGGAAGCGTGCGGATTATGCACTTGATTACAGACAACCGCCTGTATATGGTGCCGACATCCCGGATAGCCGAAGAGGCACCGGAGCTGATGTTTGTGTTTACTCCTATTGCTGATTCAGAATCAATTGAAGCCACTTACGGTTATTTCAATACACTTTTCACCACTCTGCAGAGCTTGCTGCCGAAGGCAGAATCAGATGACAAAAAGGATGCCGGGGATTCAGTCATAACCTCAAATGATGTCGAAGCATATTATATCGAAAGCTATATAGACGCACTCAATGACCTTCGAGGTGCGTTGGTGCGCTTTTCAGTGGATATGCACGACACCACCTTCATCCGTCTCTTGCAGAAGGCCACAGCGGGGATTACAGTGAGTCTCGCAGGTAAGCCGCTGACCGGGCTGCAGCTGATGGGAGTGCTTGAGACCCGAGCTCTTGACTTTGAAAATATCATCATCCTGTCAATGAACGAGCGAGTGTTCCCGCGAAAACATTACACACGCTCCTTTATTCCCGACTCCCTGCGCCGTGCATACGGTATGGCCACAGCCGATAAGCAGGAGGCTATCTATGCCTACTATTTTTATCGCTTGATTTCGCGAGCCTCAAATGTGACACTGCTCTATGATGCCCGCA
>JAFLRW010000007.1 GCA_022511285.1 Duncaniella sp. | reverse complement strand
CGATAATCACCAAAATCACCACACCCCCCTCTGATTTTGGTGATTATCTGATTATGCCCCCCGCCTGCTGATTATCTGATTATCTGATTATGCCCCCTTGGAAGCCACAAAGAATTTGCAGATTGCCAAAAATTGCGTAACTTTGTCTATTCTAAAACCCCACCTCCCACTATGGACCCACAACGAAGCTCCGGCAAGGGAAACCTATGGCTCTACCACCTGTGTGCCGCACTCACCGTCACAGCGTGGGGCCTCTCATTAGTCTCAACACGCATCCTCCTCGACCACGGACTCCATCCAATCGAAATCTACATCTACCGCTTCATCCTCGCCTACCTCGCCATCCTAAGCTTCTGCCACAAAAAAATCCTCGCCAACTCCCTCAAAGACGAACTCCTATTCATCGGATGCGGACTCGTGGCCGGCTCCGTCTACTTCATAGCCGAAAACGTAGCCCTCGAATACACCCTCGTCACCAACGTTTCACTCATCACATCACTCCCCCCGCTCCTCACAGTCCTCCTGATTGGCCTCGTCTACAAAAACAACCGCCCCGGGCGATGGTCCTACATCGGAAGCATCATAGCCTTCCTCGGAGTAGGCCTCGTAATATTCAACAGCTCATTCAACATGGCCCTCAACCCCATCGGCGACCTCCTCTCGCTCCTTGCAGCCTTCTGCTGGGCCATCTACGGACTCCTGCTCAAACCACTCAACGCACACTACACCGAACTCTTCATCACACGCAAAGTATTCTTCTACGGAGTCCTCACAGCCATCCCATTCCTCGCCGTAGAGCCACAGATAACAAGCCCCGCCGTAATCCTCGACCCCATCTGTCTCATCAACCTCCTCTTCCTCGCCCTCATATGCTCCGCCGCAGCATTCCTGATGTGGGCCTGCGCAATCATAAAAATCGGAGCCGTCACAGCATCCAACTACCTATACTTCCAGCCAATCATAACAATGATTTTCGCCCTGATTACACTCAACGAAACAATCACCCCCATAGGATACACAGGCTGCTGCCTCATCCTCGCCGGAGTATGGATAGCCGACTACATGCAGCGCCGCCAAATAAAAAACACATAATCCCCCTCCCCACCACATGACACTCCTACCCATCCTCCTCGCAGCCACCCTCAACGCATCCTCAGCCGCCACACCCCTCTGGATGCGCGACATAGCCATAGCCCCCGACGGCCTCACGATAGCCTTCACCTACAAAGGCGACATCTTCACAGTCCCCGCCACCGGAGGACAAGCCACACGCCTCACGGCAACACCACACTACGAATGTAACCCCGTCTGGAGCCCCGACGGCCTCACCATAGCCTACGCCTCTGACTGCAACGGCAACTTCGACATCTACACCATCCCATCCCGAGGAGGCAAGCCCCACCGCCTCACCCACCACTCAGCCCCCGAAATCCCCGAAGCCTTCACCCCCGACGGCTCCCGAATCCTCTACTCCGCAGCCATACAAGCCCCGGCCGCCAGCAGGGTATTCCCCACACCGCGACTCACCCAACTCTACTCCATCCCCGCCGACGGCTCCACACCACCCGTCCAAGAAATAGCAACACCCGTCAAACACCCCTCATTCACAGCCGACGGCAACTCATTCATCTACATGGACATCAAAGGGATGGAAGACGAATGGCGAAAACACCACACCTCATCCGTCACGCGCGACATCTGGCTCTACGACGCCAACACCGCATCCCACCGCAACCTCACCCACCGCCAAGGCGAAGACCGCGACCCCGTCATCGACCCCGCCACTGCCACCGTCTACTTCCTCAGCGAGCGAAACGGCACATCATTCAACATCTACTCATTCCCCCTCGACAACCCCTCGGCCATCACACGCCTCACCGACTTCACAACCCACCCCGTCCGATTCCTCTCTCGAGCCGCTGACGGAACCCTCGCATTCGGCTACGACGGCGAAATCTACACCCTCACCCCGGGAAACACCCCACATAAAATCCCCGTCACAATCATCGACGACTACACCGAGCCCGAAACACTAATCCGTTTCACCTCCGGAGCACAAGACCCCGTCCCATCCCCCGACGGAACGCAAATAGCATTCGCTCACCGCGGCGACATATTCGTCACAGCAGTCGACTACACAACCACCAAACAGATCACCGCCACCCCGCAAGGCGAGCGCGAGCCATCGTGGGGAGCCGACAACCGCACCCTTTACTACACCTCCGACCGCGACGGCCACGACAACATCTATCGCGCACGCATCGCCCGCAAAGACGACCCCAACTTCCCGAATGCCACAATTGTCGAGGAGACCGCAGTGTTCCCCCCATCGGACGGCATCGACCGCTCAGCGCCGCTCGTCTCTCCCAACGGACAGCGAATAGCATTCATTCAGGAACGCCGCAAAATAGCCGTCATGGACCTCGACACCCGCGCAGTGCGACTCCTCACAAACGGCGAGACATACACAGCCAACGACGCCGACATCCAGCTCGACTGGAGCCCCGACAGCGAATGGCTCGTAGCCACAATCGACACCCATCAGCGCGACCCATATTATGACATCGCCCTCTACAACGCTGCCACCGGAGAGATGGTGAGAGTGACCAACGACGCCTTCACCAACCACTCGCCGCGCTGGGTGATGGGAGGCAACGCCATCCTCTTTCTCTCAGACCGCTACGGCATGAAGAACCTCGCCTCCTGGGGCTCGCAGGACGATGTGCTCATAGCGTTCACAAACCGCGAGGCATTTGACCGCTATCGCCTCTCGCCCGAAGACTTCGAGCTGCTGCAAGAGGTGGAAAAGGCCGCGAAAAAGAAAAAAGAGGCCCCCAAGGCTGACGACAAGAAAAAGAAATCGTCAAAGAAAGCCGCCGAGACCGCCGAGGAGAAGCCTGACGACCACGTCAACGTGGAGCCTGAGGGAATAGAAGAGCGCATAGTGCGCCTCACTCCGTTTTCGTCTGACATCGCCGACGCCTGGGCCGACCCCGACGGAAAAGACCTTTACTTCCTGGCCAAAGTCGACGACGGCTACGACCTCTGGAAAATGGATATGCGCAAAGAAGATGTGGAGCTCTACAAAAAGCTCGGCGCAAAACACCTCACCCTCAACCCCGACTCCGCAGGCAAAAAACTCTTCCTGCTCGGCTCGTCGACAATGAAAAAAATGCCCCTGACATCAGGAAAACTCGAAAACATCACATTCAGCGCCTCACAGAAAATCGACACCCGCGCCGAACGCGACTATATGTTTGACTACATCTTAGCCGAAGAGGGCAAGCGATTCCTCGTCGAAGACATGTTTGGAACCGACTGGCAAGGTCTGGGCACTGCCTACCGCCGTTACCTCCCCCACATCAGCAACAACTACGACTTTGCCGAAATGGCATCCGAACTTCTTGGCGAACTCAACGTCAGCCACACCGGAGCCCGCTACTATCCCTCGGCAACACCCGAGCCAACCCGCTCTCTCGGCCTCATATATGACCTCGCCACCCCCGCCACCGACGGCCTCAAAGTGGCCGAAGTGATAGCCGCCGGCCCGTTTGACCGCTCCGCATCACGGATGCTCCCGGGGGCCACAATCACAGCTATCGACGGCACCGACATCACAACACTCGCTTCCCCGCTCGAAGCCCTCAATTCCCCCACACGGCGCAAAGTCCTCGTCAGCTTCACGCTCCCCTCAGGCGAAAAAGTTGATGAAGTGGTGATTCCCATCGCTGCAGCTGCCGAAAACGAACTCCTCTACCGTCGATGGGTGGAGCGCAACAGAGCCACAGTCGACTCCCTCTCCGGCGGTCGCCTCGGATACGTCCATATCCGCTCAATGAACGATGCTTCCTATCGCAACATCTATGCCGATGTCCTCGGCCGATACGCCGACCGCGACGGCATAGTGATTGACACCCGCTGGAACGGCGGCGGACGCCTCCACGAAGACATTGAAGTGCTCTTCAGCGGCAAAAAATATCTCACACAGGAAATTCGAGGCGTCAAAAGCGGCGAAATGCCCTCCAAACGCTGGCTCCGTCCCACAGTGATGATTACCTGCGAAGCCAACTACTCAAACGCCCACGGCACGCCTTGGATGTATCGCAACCGCGCCCTTGGAAAAATTGTTGGTATGCCCGTGCCGGGCACAATGAGCTCCGTCAACTGGATTGACCTCCAGGACGACACAATGCTGTTCGGGGTCCCCGTAGTGGGATTCCGCGATGCCTCCGGACGTCTGCTCGAAAACACTCAGCTTGAGCCCGACGTCATCGTGGCCAACGACCCCGCAATCATCGCCTCCGGACGCGATCAGCAGCTTGAAAAAGCCGTATCCGTCCTGCTCGAGGAGGTGAAGTGAAATGAAATGTCAACTTTATACACGCTTCAGAATACTCCGGTACTCTTATTAGAGTCACCTTGCTATGGGCCAAGGGTAGGTTTTCAGTTTGTCGGCAAGAATCGCTTCCTGCCCCGAGAGATACTGATTGCAGAGAGCGTGGAAGCGGGCCGAGTGGTTCATCTCGCTGAGGTGGGCGAGCTCATGGCAGATTATATAGCGCCTGAGGTCGGCAGTGAGGAATATGCAGGCCGATGAAATGGCTATGCGCCCGTCGGGAGAGCAATGCCCCAACACGCGGTATCCCCGCGAGACGCTCAGCTCCTTGGGCTTAAGCCCCAGCCTGTCGGCCTCGGCTCGGGCAATGGGGAGCAGGATTTCCGGCGCAAGAATGTGGGCCACAGATATCAGCAATCGGGAGATTACACCATCCGCTTGCGGATCTTCAAGATCAAAATCCTCGGCGATGGAGATGATTATCCCATCCCCGCTTCGGAAAGCTTTTACACATCCCGACAGGTGAGCGCTCCGCTCAAATCTGATGACAGGCCCTCCCTCAATCGCCAGGCTCCCCCCTGCGCTGAAAAGGCCCCTCTTCTTCGTGCGCTCTAAAAATGGCCTGAATTGCTCAGTCAGCCTCTGAATCTCAGACGGAGGCATCCCATACGGCACTATGATGTGGGCACGCCCCTTCACCCATCGGGCCGATGCACGCGACGTGTGACGCCGGCTGATGCGCAGCTCGCCTAATGTTGGATCTATTAAGGTGATGTAAGCCATACGCAGGATAGGAGAGTGGGGGAGAGGTCACCGTTTCGAAATGCCCCAAAGCAGCTTCGAGCTAAGCGTGTCGACAAACTTGTGGCCCGGCCTGTGGAGCACATTGACCACAAAAGGAGCCCTCCGCACAGTCAGACGCAATCCCACAGGGCAGACTATCAGACGCCCGTCGAGATTCACGCGATAGGTGTTGGCACGGCTCTCCACCGAGGTCTCTATGACGTGGCTGTCGCTCACCACCAAGGGACGCATCGTGAGAGCGTGAGGAGCCACCGGCGAAAGCACCCAGCAGGGAGCGGTGGGCTGCACTATAGGCCCCCCGACCGACAGATTGTAGGCCGTTGATCCTGTCGGTGTCGAGATTATTAGTCCGTCGCCCTGATAGTTGGCTATCTCGATATCGTCAAGGCGGGTGTGCACCGAAATCATCGAGGCGGAGTCGTGGCGCAGTATTGCGAGCTCATTGAGCGCGTAGGGCCACCCCGTGACCCCCGAAATCGGTTCTCCGTTCTTGAATCCCACTTCCAAAAGCGAGCGCTGTTCAGTGAAAAATCGCCCGTTGGCAAGATCCCCCACTATATCGGCGGCATCCCGGATGCTCTCTTCGGCAAGAAAGCCCAGATGGCCGGTGTTGAACCCCAGGATAGGGGTCTCTTTCGCCCCCACCCACCTGGCTGTGCGCAGGAAGGTCCCGTCGCCACCTATGCTTATAGCCGCATCGGCGCTGAAATCGCCCCCCTCAAACACATCGTCGGCCGGAAGCACAAGGGAATATTCTGTGGACATAGCGTCGAAAAACGGACGCTGCACGGCCACAAAAAAACCGAGATACGACATCGCATCGAAGAGGGCTCGTATGCCGGGAATATCCTGCGGGCTCTGGCGCCGCTTGCCGAACACTGCTATTTTCATAACTGATTATGGATAGGGGGGAGTGATTATCTGATTATCTGATTATAATTCAAACACACGCATCAGTTCGGCCACACGCGACGCCGTCAAGGCGTCCTCGGCCAATGCCTTATTGTCGACATCAAGCACATCATAGCCATAGCGCTCGAGCGAGCGAGCCACTGCGAGCGGAGACCGATGATTCACTCTCAGTTCAAACACCACACGGTTCTCAATGCTCAGCCCATCGGTGGTCACATTGAGATTCAGCAGCCGGGCATCGGCATCCTCAACCGCTCGGGCTATTCGTGAGGCACTATAGTCGGCCGGCAAGCAAGCCGCCAACAGCCGCGACACATCCTCCATCGGGGGATAGAGACGACAAATATCCGGCTCCCCGCTCAACACAGGTGCGCTGACAGCTTCCGAAGTGATTATGTTTTCTTTTAAGGTCAAATTTATTTCAATTTTCAGGATTTTCTGAGTAAATTTGCACACGGTTTCTCCGCAGGGGAGAGCAAACTGACACAAAATTACAAAAAATCTCTCAAACTCCCCCTCCGGCCGTCCGATAAAATAACATATTACCCCCGACTATGACAAACCTCAGTGTCAACATAAACAAAATAGCCACCCTCCGCAATGCGCGCGGTGAGAATGCCCCCGACCTCCTCAAAGTGGCGGCCGACTGCGAGCGTTTCGGTGCGCAGGGCATCACGGTGCATCCACGCCCCGACGAGCGCCACATACGCCGCGACGACGTCTATCGTCTGCGCCCGTTGGTGAAGACGGAGCTTAACATCGAAGGCTATCCGAGCGAGGAGTTTATGCAACTCGTCCTGCAGGTGCGCCCCGAACAGGTCACTCTGGTCCCCGACGCCCCGGGCGACCTCACCTCGAGCGCCGGATGGGATGTGGCTCCTAACCTGGAGTTTCTGACGGCCATCGTCGAGCGCCTCTGTGTGGCCGGTATACGCTCCTCAATCTTTGTCGGGACTGATGTCGACAACATCCGCCTTGCCGCTAAGACCGGTGCTGACCGCGTGGAGCTCTACACCAAGCCTTACGCCGACCTCTATCCCGCCAATCCTCAGCTCGCTGTCGAGCCATTTGTCATTGCCGCCGAAGCGGCCCTCCGCTGCGGCCTCGGTGTCAACGCGGGCCACGATTTGAACCTCGAAAACCTCGAGTGGTTCCACAGCCATATCCCACGCCTGAGCGAGGTGTCGATTGGCCACGCTTTAGTGTGCGACGCGCTCTATCTCGGCCTCGAACAGACCATCTCACGTTATCGTGCTTGCTTGAAATCCTGAAAATATCACTCTTAACCCCCCATATATCTACTATGATTCAGACAGACACCATCACATATCCCGCCGCCGAGGTGGTGGCCGCAAATCCTGCCGCCGGCGAGCTTTCCGTGTGGGAGCTGGCGCTACAGGGTGGATGGATTATGATTCCTCTCGCCATCCTTTCGATTATAAGCATCTACATATTTGTGGAGCGCTGTGTCGTCATCGAGCGCGCCCGTCGCGACGACGATTCTTTCATGAAACGAATCAAGGATTATATCCACGACGGCGAGATTGATTCCGCTCGCCATCTCTGTGCCGCCACCGACACCCCCTACGCCCGCCTCATTCAGAAAGGCATCTCGCGCATCGGCCGCCCTATGCAAGATGTCCTCGTGGCTATTGAAAACACCGGCAACATTGAGATTGCAAAGCTCGAAAAAGGCCTTGCCTGGCTGGCCACGACAGCCGCCGGCGCTCCGATGCTCGGTTTCCTCGGCACTGTGGTAGGAATGGTCAAGGCGTTCTACAATCTTGCCGCCGCCGGAACGGCCGCCAACATTGCCGTGCTTGCCGACGGTATTTATGCCGCGCTCGTCACCACTGTGGCCGGTCTGATTGTCGGCATCATCGCCCTGTTTGCCTACAATTACCTCACTGCTCGCGTCAACAAGGTCATGAACCTGCTCGAGCGGAAGACAATGGAGTTTATGGACCTGCTCAACGAGCCGGCTTAACGCAACCCTCTGAGCCTATGGCACTGAAACGCTCTAACACAATGATGGCAACATTCTCGATGGCGTCGATGACCGATGTCATCTTCCTGCTGCTCATCTTCTTTATGGTCACGTCGACCGTCGTGTTTCCCACAGCCCTCGAGGTTAATCTGCCCCAAAGTTCACGTCAGACCGCCATCAAGCCCTCCACTCGGGTGTATATCGACAAGGAGTCACGCATCTTTTTATCCTTAAACAGCGAGGAGCCTGTCGAGATTGCTTTGGAGGCCCTGCCGCAAGCGCTCGTCACCGACGCCGTCAGGCCCGACGAGGAGGCCGACCCGTGCATTGCTGTTTATGCCGACGAGGAGGTGACCTACGGTCGCCTTGTCGAGGTGCTCGACATCGGTGCGTCGCTCAATCTCAAAATGGTGCTCGCCACTAAGCTCGCCCCCGCTTCGGCACGTCCGGCGGCAGAGGGCGAGTGATTTCGCTTAATCCCACTCACTCCCATAATTCCGCTATCAGCCGTGTCCTCACGTCGTCAACACACCATAGCCCTTGTGGCCACACTTCTCTTCCACGGCGGAGTGCTGGCTCTGATAATGATGCTTTATCTGCGCTACGATCCCGCGGCCATTGCCGACCGCACGTGGCCCCCGGTTGACTCTGCCGAGCTGCTCTTTGGCGGGGAATATGTGATGATAGGGGACACCCCGGAGCCCGCCGACCATTCCGAGGCCCCTGCGCCCGAGAGTGCCGACGCGGCTATGCCCCCTTCGCCACAGGTCGAGGCTCTCGACAATTCGGGCAAGCCCTCCGACATCCCGTCGCCGGCGCTCACCTCCGAGCAACCATCCCCCGTAAAGGCTCCCGCCGCCAAGCCGCAGACCCCGACAGGCCCCTCAAAGGCCGAAATTGAGGCGGCCGAGCGAGCAAAACGCGAGGAGGAGGCCCGTCAGGCTATCGCCAACCGTGTCTCATTCGGAAAGACGGGACAGAGCGGACAGGGTGCCGGCAAGGCCGGACAGCCCGACGGCAATGCCAACTCCGGAGCCGCTTCCGGACAGCCGGGCTTCAATCTCAACGGCCGCTCGATAGCTTCCTGGAAGACTCCCCCCGGGGCCCCGGTAGGCTCTATCACGATTGCCGTCACCGTCGACCGTCAGGGGATTGTCACCGACGCTGTCTATCAGTCGGGCACCGGTGCCGCGGCTGCTTCCACCGAGGCCCGTCGTCACTGCGTGGCTGCTGCGCGTGGCTCGAAGTTTTCTGTCGACCTCAACGCTCCGGCCCTCCAGAAAGGCACCATTACATATATTTTCAAGTGATTATCCGATATGCTCCGCTGATTATCTGATTATCTGATTATCCGATTATTCCCAACTCATAAATATTGCAATTAAATATGGCATCAATGTGGTTTGAAACCAAAGTTCGTTACGATAAAACTATGGACAACGGCGCCGTAAAGCGCGTCACGGAGTCCTACATCGTCGATGCTCTCTCCTTCACCGAGGCCGAGGCCCGAATCTCTGAAGAAGTGGCGCATTTCACATCTGATTTCACCATCTCGGCCGTAAAAATCACTAAGATTGCCGAGATATTCAGCCAATACACAGGCGACAAGTGGTATCTTGTCAAGGCGGCTTTCATCACCCTCGATGAGAAAACTGCCGTCGAGAAACGCACCATCACTCAATATCTCGTCTCTGCCGACTCTTTCAAGGAGGCTTTCGACCACTTTATGGAGGGTATGAAAGGCACACTGGCCGATTTTGAGATTAACACCATCCAGGAGACACCCATTATGGATGTCTACGAGGCCAACCTCTCGGGAAAGAAGGAGGAAGCCTGATGTCCGTGGCCGGCAATCTCCTCTCTCTGCGTCGGTCGCTCCCACAAGGGGTGACGCTGGTGGCCGTGTCGAAATTCCACCCTCTGGAGTTGCTCTGCCAAGCCTACGATGCCGGTCAGCGCATATTCGGCGAGAGCCGCGCTCAGGAGCTTGCGCTCAAGGCTGCCGCGATGCCGCCCGACACTGAGTGGCACTTCATCGGCCATCTGCAGTCCAACAAGGTGCGCCCCGTGGTGGCCGTTGCTTCGATGATTCACAGCATCGACTCCATCCGCCTGCTCCGGGCCGTCGACGCCGAGGCCTGTCGCGCTTCCCGCCGCATTAAAGTGCTCCTGCAGATTCACGTGGCCCGCGAGGAGACGAAGTTCGGCTTCACGCCCGCCGAGATTGAGCGTGAGCTCACCCCCGAGCTGGTCAGCTCGCTCTCGGCTGTCGAGATTGCAGGAGTGATGGGGATGGCCTCAAACACCGACGACACAGAGCGCATTAGCCGTGACTTTGCTTCAATCCGCTCTGTGTTCGATTCGTTGCGACTCGGCGTCTTGAATGATCACCCCGAATTTAAGGTGCTGAGCATGGGCATGAGCCACGACTGGCCGTTGGCGGTGGCCCGCGGGAGCAACATGATTAGGGTCGGCACCACTATTTTTGGAGAAAGGAACATCTGATGCCGTCCGTTCGCACCATAGCCATTGCCACAGGCACTCGTGCCGACTGGGGTCTCCTTAGCCCCATCGCCCGCTCCCTGGCCGCTCGCCCCGACTGCCGTGTGGCGGTTCTGGCCACTAATATGCACCTCCTCCCTCAGTATGGAGCCACACTCTCCGAGATTCAGGCCGATGGGTTTGGCGATGTCGTCACGGTGCCTATGCCGCCGTCCACCGACACTCCGCTCGCCACCGTCGACGCTATGGCCGGATGTATGCAGGGGATGGCGCGCGAGCTTTCCCGACTGGCCCCCGACCTTATCGTGATTCTTGGCGACCGCTTCGAGATGCTCGCCACTGCCACGGCAGCGCTTATCACCGGGGTGCCTGTTGTCCACATTGCCGGTGGCGAAATATCCGAGGGGGCCATCGACGATTCTATCCGCCACGCCATCACCAAGATGTCGGCCCTCCACCTCACGGCCACCGAGCCTTACCGCCGCCGTGTCATTGCCATGGGCGAGGAACCCGAACGGGTCATCAACACCGGTGCCATCGGTGTCTGGAATATGCTCAACACGCCTCGACTCTCACGCGCCGAGCTGGAACGCTCCATTGATTTCTCGCTCCCCCCTGAGTCGCTGCTCGTCACCTTCCATCCCGCCACCCTCGACCCCATCGCGCCCGCCATCCGCTGCGATGCGCTCCTCGAGGCCCTCGACCGCTTCCCTGACCATCGCCTGCTCATCACATATCCCAACAACGATGCGCGCGGACGCGAGATTATTGACCGTATCGAGCGCTATGCCGCAGCCCGTCCCGCCCGCGTGAAGGTGATTCCGTCTCTCGGGCGTGTGCGCTATGTCGCGGCCCTGACCTGTGTCGCGGCCGTCGTCGGCAACTCCTCGAGCGGTATAGTCGAAGTCCCCTCTATGGCCATCCCGACGGTGGATATCGGCATCCGTCAGCGCGGACGCATTGCCGGCCCCTCTGTGATTCATTCGGGCGACTCTGCTTCCGAGATTGCCGAGGCCATCGAGCGAGCTCTATCCCCCGAAATGCGCCT
Organism: Duncaniella sp.; assembly: GCA_022511285.1. GTDB lineage: Bacteria > Bacteroidota > Bacteroidia > Bacteroidales > Muribaculaceae > Duncaniella. The sequence goes on along the minus strand of JAFLRW010000007.1, from coordinate 14,669 downwards.
CCTGGCTCGCTCCGAGCCTAACCCCTACGCACGCCCCGACACGCTCCGCCTCATCTCCGATGCCATAGCCCTAACCCCTCTCTCAACCCTCAAATCCAAAAAGTTCCACGACCTATGAGCTCGCCTCTCGTCATCATCCCGGCCCGAGGGGGTAGCAAAGGAATCCCGGGGAAAAATATCAAGCCCCTGTGCGGACGCCCCCTCATAGCATATACCATTGACCTGGCCCGCTCCGTGGCCCCCGACTCCCGCATCATCCTCTCCACTGATTCTGCCGAGATTGCCTCCGTGGCCCAAAGCATTTGCAACCTTCCGGTCCCTTATATGCGCCCCGCGAGCTTGGGGGGCGACGACATCTCCTCGCGCTCCGTGATGCTCGACGTGATGCGCTGGGCCGACACCCAATCCATCCATTACGACTGCATCCTCCTCCTGCAGCCCACCTCGCCGCTCCGCTCCGCCGCCGACATCCAACGCACCCTCCGGGCCTACTCCCCCGATATCGACATGGCCGTAACGGTCACTCAGGCCGCCGCCAACCCCTACTACGACTGCTTCGAGACCTCCCCCGAGGGTTTCCTACGGGTGGCTAAAGGCGACGGGCTCATCACACGCCGCCAGGATGCTCCCCAAGCCTTCCAGATGAATGGAGCCGTCTATGCCATCAACCCCGACTCCCTCCGTGCCCGCCCTCTGGGTGCGTTCGAGCGGCGAGTCCCGGTGGTGATGCCACGCGAACGCAGCATCGACCTCGACTCTCCCATCGACTGGCTCATTGCCGAAACCATTATGCGCTATGGACAAGTATAGAATCCAACTCCACACCATCGCCTCCCAATGCTCCATCCTCGAGGCGCTTGACCGCCTCAACGCTCTCCCCTCGGGCGAGGCCATGGCCCTTGTGGTCACCGACCCCTCAGGCCTTGTGGTCGGCACCCTTACCGACGGCGACATCCGCCGCGCACAGCTCCGCGGACTCAGCCTTTCCTCTCAGGTCAGCCTCGCTATGCACACCGCCTTCAGCGCCATCCCCGCCCTCGGCGATGCCGTGGACACTCTCCGCGACATGCGCCGCCGTGGCCTACGGCTCATCCCGGTCACCGACCCCTCCGGAGCCCTCGTCGACCTCATCGACACTCTCCACACCCCCTCGCGCCTACCCCTCTCGGCAATCCTGATGGCCGGAGGCAAGGGCGAACGCCTCCGCCCCCTCACCCTCACCACCCCAAAGCCTCTCCTCCCGGTGGGATCACGTGCCATCATCGACCACAACATCGACCTCCTGCGCCGCGCAGGCATCACAGATATCTCCGTGACCGTCAACTACCTGGCCGAGCAGATTGAGGCCCATTTCCAAGGCTCGGAAGTCAAGACCGTCCGCGAACTCGAACCATTGGGCACCATAGGCGCCGCAGCCCTCTGCGACATCCCACCCTCGGGGGCCTCAATAGTGATGAACGCCGACCTCCTCACATCCATCTCCTTAGAGGATATGTACATCCACCACCGTGCCCACGCGGCCGACATCACCATTGCCGCAATCCCCTACGACGTCTCCATCCCCTACGCCATCCTCTCCACCCAAGGCCCCTCAGTCGTAGGCCTCGAGGAGAAGCCATCCTACTCCTACTATGCCAACGCCGGCATCTACATCATTGACAACTCACTCCTGCGCTCACTCCCCGCAGCAGTGCGCACAGACGCCACCGACCTCATCGAGAGCGCCATTCGCTCCGGACTCACCGTCACCTTCTTCCCCATCTCAGGCACCTGGATCGACATCGGCTCCCCCGCCGACTACTCCCGAGCATGCACCCTCACCAACTGATTACACCCACCCCCATCTGATTATCTGATTACGCCCGGCCACTATATGAGCATAAATCATCTCGAAAGTTTGCCGAAAGTTTGCCGGAAGTTTGCCGGAAGTTTGCGAAAGTTCGCCGGAAGTTTGCTGAAAGTTCGCGAAAAACAAACTTTCGGCAAACTTTCGGAGAAAAAATCTTTTTGGCACATTACATTCCCATCCCCATCTGATTAACTGATTATCTGGTTACGCCACCCCCATCTGATTAACTGATTATCTGATTACACCCTCCCCCATCTGATTAACTGATTACACCCCACCCCTATCTGATTAACTGATTATCTGATTACGCTCCTTTCTGATTGGGATATGGGGGGTGGGGGTGGGATTTAATAATATTTAACGTTGTGGGGTCGTGGAGGTGTTAAAAAATGTGTAATTTTGTGTTTTGGTTTATGTTCTTGCCTATATCATAAAACACAATTAATAACTCCACAAAAACTATTCACTATGAGAAGACTACTACTCACCCTCTCATTAGCCCTTGTCGCTGTGCTCTCAGCATTGGCCGGCGATAAGTATCAGTTGGTCACTGATGCCTCTACCCTAAAAGTGGGTGACCAGATTATAATTGTAAACAATGGCCAAACGTATGCTCTCGGTACAACGCAGAATAGTAGTAACCGTAAAGCAGTAAGCGTTGATGTGAAGGATAATATTGTTGAGGCGAGCGATGATGTGCAGGTTATCACGCTTGCGGAATCGACCGCGTCAGGTTATCCTTTTCTTCTCAAAGTAGGGGAAAATGATTATTTGTATTCTTCAAGTACAAATAGCAATCAACTGAAGACAATAACAACAACAAATCCAGCAGAGACAAATGGAACTTCTGTAAATATTACTAATAACGGAATCGTATGTAATCAGGAGAACAGGAATGCGTTATTGTATAATGTCAATTCTAATGCTAATTCTATTAATCCAATATTCTCTTACTATGCTTCATCCTCTGCAACCGGAGGGGCTATACAAATCTCTCGTGTTTACAAGCTTGTAGCTGAAGTGGAGACCCCGGACACCGACGATCCCATCGACACCGACGATTCCGACGACCCCAAGGGTGATGCACGCATTCAGATATTCAATAATGGCCTCGGATTCCCTGAAGGCTCTGCCAAAGTTCCCACGACGCCCACTGAATACACCGCTACCGACACCAATATCACCTACGAGATTATGGGCTGCTACACCACCAACGGCTATCTGATGGTGAACGGCAAAAACTACGAAGGCGCCTACATCTCATTCGCTCTCCCCTACAACTGCACCGCCCTCAGCCTCACCACAACCGGCAGTTGCTCTGAAAACGACCTAAACACCGTCAACATCTATGCCGGCGACACAAAAATTGCTGATAACTACAAAGTCAACATTCAAAGCAACACCTATGTAGTCGAAATCCCCGCCGAGCTCCAGGCCGCCGGTACTGTCTACAAGGTTGAGTCCAACACCACCAAATACAACGCTCAGTTTGCATCGTTCACCTACTACGGCAAAACAAACTCCCCTGAGGAGCCCGAAACCCAGGTGGCCACGCCTGTGGTAAGTGTTGAAGAGGGTGCCGATGTGTATGTTGGCACAACCGTCACCATCAGCTGCGCCACCGAGGGCGCTCTCTTCAACGGATATATTGAGTTTGAAGAGGCCGAACAAATTGATCTTGAAGATGAGCCGCTGCCCTACACCTTCACTCTCACCGACGAGATGATCGGCCTTGTAAGTATCACCGGTTGGGCAACTAAAGAGGGCCTCGAAGATAGCGAGGAGCTCGAGGATTATATGTTTAATGTAGTCGAAGCCCCCGAGACTCCTCAGACAGTTACCGCAACTGTGATTATGAAAGATCAGGAAGATCTCACCTATGGCAAAGATAAGACTATAACTTGGGTTAGTCAGGATAAGGCTCTCGAATTCAGCACCATTGCTACTATAACAGGAAACACTTACCCGACTAAAACATCTGAAAAAGATGGAAATAATCTTAGAATCTATAATTCAAACGGAAATGTTATTACAGTAACTGCTCCCGAGGGTTATAGCTTCATTACAGCAAGCTATGTGCTTGGAACAGCTGCCAATCACGTTGCCATCAATGGCACAGATTGCAGTGAGACCGATAACACATACACCTTCGAAGATAAAGCCACATCGTTTGAGTTGACATCTGTTAATTCCAATAGTAATAAGAATTCCGATGTCGTTTCTATGACCTTTGTGCTTGCTGCGATTGGCGACACCACATCACTCTCGGAGATTGAGACAGTAGAGGCTGAGGCTGTTTACTATGATCTGATGGGACGCCGAGTGGAGAATCCTGCCGGCGGGCTTTATATCCGCAAGCAGGGCTCTACGGTCACCAAGGTGATTGTCAAGTAAGCCTCTTGCGTAAAATAATCAGCCGCTCATAGGCGGCCTAAGGCATCAGTAGCCCCGTTGCGCTCACTCGGTTAGAGTGTGTCGCGGCGGGGCTCTTTCAGCCCCCCGACACCGGCCAACGGACTAAGCCGAGTGGGGAGGATCAGATGCGAAGATTTTGATGCGGTTGGACTGCTCAATTCCCAAATCTCAATTAAATTCACTATCTTTGCAGTCGGAAAACCCTTATAGCCTATGTTAAATCTCATTACGGCGATGGCTCTGATTGACCCGACGGGCATAGTGGAGAGTTTTTTTGAGGCGGATGCCGCCATGATCTATCTCCTTGTGCTTGGGCTGATGATAGTAGAGAGCTCGTTTATACCGTTTCCCTCGGAGGTGATAGTGCCTCCGGCGGCCTACTTGGCGTGTACAAGTCATGAAGTGAATATCTATGCCGTGGTGCTGCTTGCCACGTGTGGCGCCGTTATCGGCGCGTTGATCAACTATTGGCTCTCCGTGAGGATAGGGCGCCCGGTGGTCTATGCCTTTGCCGGTTCGCGCCTTGGGCACGCATGCCTCATAGACGAGGCTAAGGTGAAGCGCGCCGAGGACTATTTCGACGCCCACGGCGCCATCTCCACCTTCATAGGGCGTCTGATTCCCGCCGTGCGCCAGCTCATCTCCATTCCCGCCGGACTGGCACGGATGAATGTCGGCAAGTTTGTGGCCTTCACCGCCCTTGGGGCGCTCACCTGGAACATAGTGCTTGCCGTCATGGGGTGGTGGCTTGGCCGTGTGGTGTCACGCCCGCAGCTCCATGAGAGCATAAAGCATTACAATGATTATCTTTCTTATGCCGGCATAGCGCTGGGAGTGGTGTGTGTGGCCATCATAGCCTACAATGCCTTCAAGCCCGCGCGCCGGCCGCAAACCCCCACGCAGCTATGACGAAGACTCAGGTGGCCCCCTCGCTCCTTGCGGCAGACTTCACCCGTCTTGGCGAGGCGGTGGATATGGTCAACCGCTCCGAGGCGTCGTATATCCATATTGATGTGATGGACGGCGTCTTTGTGCCCAACATCACCATCGGCTTCCCCATCATCAAGTCGATCTCCACCATTGCCAGCAAGCCGTTGGATGTCCATATGATGGTGGTCGACCCGGGGCGATTCGTGGGGATGGTGCGCGACTGCGGAGCGGAGTTTATGAATGTCCACGCCGAGGCCTGCACACATCTGAGCTCAGTGGTGGAGTCGATCCGCCGGGCCGGGATGCGTCCGGCCGTCACCCTCAATCCCGCCACCCCGGTGGGGATGCTTCAGGATATCATCACACAGGTGGATATGGTGTTGCTGATGAGCGTCAACCCCGGATTTGGAGGCCAGAGCTTTATCTCCACCACGCTTGAGAAGGTGGTGCGTCTGCGCGAGCTCATCAGAGAGACGGGCTCCGGGGCCCTCATAGAGGTTGACGGCGGAGTCAATCTGCAGACCGCTCCGGCGCTTGTCGATGCCGGCGCCGATATCCTTGTGGCCGGCAGCTATGTGTTTAACGCCGCCGACCCGGCTCGCGCCGTGGCCGAGCTGGCCAAGCTCACACCGAGAGTATGACCGCCGCCGACCTGCGCATAGATGCCTTTGACTATCCTCTCCCCGAGAGCCGCATAGCCTCCCATCCGCTTGCCGAGCGCGACCGCTGCCGCCTGCTGACCCTCAGCCCTGACGGCACGATGGCCGACCATATCTTCAGCTCCCTCCCCGAACTGCTTCCGGCCGACTCGCTGCTGGTGTGTAACAACACCCGAGTCATCAACGCACGCCTGCGTTTCCGCAAGGGCCCCGATGCCTCCGGCGCGCTCATTGAGATATTCTGTCTCGAGCCGGTCAGCCCGGCCGACTATGCTGTGAGCTTTGCCTCCACCCGGAGCTGCTCGTGGCTCTGCTTTGTGGGCAACAGCAAGCGCTGGCGCCAGGGGGCACTGACAGCGCGGGTGGAGGTGGGGGGCCGCGAGGTGGCCCTCAGCGCCGAGCGCCTTGAGCGCCGCGGCAACGCCTCAGTGGTGGGGTTTGAGTGGGACACCCCCGCCGTCTCCTTTGCCGAAATTATCGCCGCCTTAGGCGAGATTCCCATCCCCCCTTACCTCAACCGCCCCACCGAGAGCAGCGACGCGGCCGACTATCAGACCGTCTACTCCCAAATAGACGGCTCCGTGGCCGCTCCCACCGCCGGGCTCCACTTCACCGACCCTCTGCTGCAGGCCATAGCCGCCCGTGGCATTCCGCGCCGCGAACTGACACTCCACGTAGGCGCCGGCACATTCCAGCCGGTGAAGTCTGACACCATTGGTGCCCACGAGATGCACAGCGAGTTTATAGCCGTGAGCCGACGGCTCATCGAGGAGCTCGCCGCCACTCCGCGCCGAGTGATAGCCGTGGGCACCACATCTGTGCGCACCCTTGAGAGCCTCTACCACCTCGGCTGCATGGCTGCTCAGGGGCTCGACCCCGCAGAGCTGCCGCAATGGTATCCATATAGGCCCGACCACCCCGACCTATCCGTGGCCGCCGCTATGCAAGCGCTTCTGAGCCGAATGAAGGGGGAGACCTTCATAGCCACCACACGCCTGATGATAGCCCCGGGCTATCGCTACAGGATAGTGCGGGGGATGGTGACCAACTTTCATCAGCCGCGCTCCACGCTGCTGCTGCTCGTCTCGGCCTTCATAGGGCCCGACCCCGGCTGGCGCGCCGTCTATGACCACGCTCTCGCCGCCGGCTACCGATTCCTCTCCTACGGCGATGCCTGCCTGTTTATGAGGTGAGGCCGGATATAATCTTACGGCGGCTATTGCGGATAAAGGGAGAATTTGTTATCTTTGTGCAGAGAAGAAGGCTAATTTGTTGTGACACAGCCGACTTATTGTAGGAATTTTAACCTTAAACCATATAACATGAGACTACGTTATTCTCTCCTCGCGGCAGCCTCTGCCTTATGCCTTACGGCCACAGCGGCCACATATCCCTATCAGGACACGTCGCTCACACCGATGGAGCGGGCCGCCGACTTAGTGTCAAGAATGACCCTTGAACAGAAAATCAATCAGGTGGGCCATCAGACGAGCGCCATATCGTCGCTCGGCCTCAAAGGGTATAACTATTGGAACGAGGCAATCCATGGAGTGGCCCGTTCGGGCCTGGCCACATCGTTTCCGGTGTCGAAAGCGCTCTCATCCACGTGGGACCTCCCCTTGGTCTACGATGTGGCCACGGCAATCTCGGATGAGTGTAGAGTGTATTCCAACACCTCCGGCAAAGGACTGATCTACTGGTGTCCGACCATCAATATGAGCCGCGACCCCCGCTGGGGCCGCGACGAGGAGAACTATGGCGAAGATCCCTGGCTCGCCGGACGCATTGCCGTAGAGTTTATCAAGGGTATGCAGGGCGACGACCCCAACCACTATAAGACCATAGCCACAGCCAAGCATTTTGCCGCCAACAACTATGAGAAAGGGCGTCACTCCACGTCGAGCGACGTCGATGACCGCAACTTGCGCGAGTATTACCTCCCGGCCTTTGAAATGGCGGTCAAGGAGGGCAACGTGCGCTCCATAATGAGTGCCTACAACGCCGTCAACGGCATCCCGTGCGGCGCCAATCACGAGCTGCTCATCGACATCCTGCGCGGCGAATGGGGCTTTGACGGATTTGTGACCTCCGACTGCGGCGCGGTGGAGGATGTGTTCAACAAACACCACTATGTGGCCACCGGAGCCGAAGCCTCGGCAGTGTCAATGAAAAACGGTGAAGACCTCAACTGCGGCGACACCTTCCAGCTCTTCTGCAAGGAGGCTATCGAAAAGGGGCTGATGACAGAGGCCGACCTCGATGTGGCCCTCACGCGAGTGCTCGCCGCCCGCTTCTCAGTAGGCGAGTTTGACCCCGCGGGCTCCGTGAGCTGGACCTCGGTGCCGCAGAGTGTGCTCAACAGCGAGGCCCATCAGCAACTGGCTCTCAAGGCTGCACACGAGGCTATAGTGCTCCTGAAGAACGACAACAACTTCCTGCCTCTCACCACCGAAAAGACAGTGGCCATTATCGGTCCGCAAGGCAATGTAGTGACCTTGGGCGGATATTCAGGCTCGCCCACAGCGCTCAGCACTGTGCTTGAAGGAGTGGCGGCAAAATACGGATTCTCCTACGACGACGGCACCGTGCAGTTTGAGGATTGCACAGAGCAGAGCGTGCCCACCGGAAACAAGCGCCTCACACACGAGGCCAACGGCTCGTCGGGCAACCTTGGATATATCTTCAACAACGATTGGGTGGCCTTTGAGGATATTAACTTCGGCAACGGCCGCTCGAGACTCGAGGTGTGTCACGGAGCCAAAAACAACAATCCCACCATCGTGAAATTCTATCTCGACAACATGAGCGGCGACCCCGTCGCCACCGTGAACTGCCCGGTGACAGGCAACTGGAGCAAATATGTGGTCACCGGCGTGGATGTTGACCCCGAAGTGTTCAAAGGGGTCCATAAGGTCTACACCAAGTTTGAGGGGGGCACCAACGGCGACACCTACTGCGCTAATATGGACTGGTTTCGCGTCTACGACCCCAATGTGACAAATCCGCTTGAAGAGGGAGGCCCCGTCTACTACTTCAAGGGGTGTGACATCACCGGCACCGCCTCAAGCAACTTCACCCGAGCCATCGAAATAGCACAGAAGGCCGATGTGGTGATCTTTGCCGGCGGCACAGACCTCACCGTAGCCGACGAGAGCAACGACCGCACCTCGCTCGACCTCCCCGGCGACCAGCAGAAACTCCTCGAGGCCATCTATGCGGTCAATCCCAATGTGGTGTTGCTGCTCCAGAGCTGCTCGTCGATGACCATCGGCTGGGCCAAAGAACATCTGCCCGCAATCGTCGAAGCCTGGTATGACGGACAGGCACAGGGACAAGCCATCGCCGATGTGCTCTACGGCGACTTCAATCCCTCGGGCCACCTCACCACCACGTGGTACAGCTCCCTCTCCGCCCTCCCCTCGGGGATGCTCAACTATGACATACGCAGCGCAGGCTACACCTATATGTATCACAAGGGCACTCCGCTCTTCTCCTTCGGTCACGGTCTGAGCTACACCACGTTTGAATATTCCGGCCTCTCGCTCTCCTCTGACCGCCTGATTAAAGACGGGGAGATAACCGCCACCGCCACCATCACCAACACCGGCACGCGTGCCGGCGCCGATGTGGTGCAACTCTATGCCCGCTGCCGCTCGTCGATTGACCGCCCGCAGATGCAGCTCACAGGCTTTGCCCGCGTAGAGCTTGAACCCGGACAGAGCACCACAGTGACAATCCCTCTGCGCCACGAACAGCTGGCCTATTTCAACGCCGCAACGCAGACATTTGACGTGGAGGAAGGCACCGTCGACATTATGCTCGCAGCCTCAGCCGCCGATATCCGCCACACCACAACCCTCACCACCGAGGGAGCCGTGGTGAAACTCACCTATAAATCGGACCCCTCGTCGGTGGCCGACGTGATAGCTAATGCCGCCGTGGCAGACGGTCGCATCTACGACCTTGCCGGCCGCTGTGTAGGCACGGAATTGGAGTCACTTGCTCCCGGTTACTATGTCACCGCCGGAAAGGTGATTCGCAAATAATCTCCCCATTCCCTCTCCACTCTGCTATCGGAGCCCCGGGCAAGGTCGGAAACTCAGTTTTTTCGACCTCACCGGCAGCTCCGATTTTCGGATTATTCTCATAGCTTTGCCTATGTCGGAAATTATCAGTAATTTTGCACCTTGATAGCTCTCCTCTAACTAACCAACCGTTAACAATGGGATTATTCGATATATTTTCACGCAAAAAAGATGCGCAGGAGAAGAAAGAGACCCTTGACCAGGGTCTTGAGAAGACCAAGCGCGGATTTTTCGACCGTATCTCGCACGCCATAGCCGGAAAATCGAAGGTGGACGACGAAGTGCTCGACCGACTTGAGGAGGTGTTTGTGACCTCCGACGTTGGGGTTGACACCACGCTCCGCATCATCGAGCGCCTCGAGGCGCGTGTGGCCCGCGATAAATATGTCAGCTCAGCCGAGCTAAACAATCTGCTCTGCGAGGAGATTTCGGCAATGCTCGCCGAAAACGACACCGACCATACCGCCCAGGAGGATTTCTCACTTCCGGAGGGGAGTCGTCCCCACGTCATTATGGTGGTGGGGGTCAACGGCGTTGGCAAGACCACTACCATAGGAAAGCTCGCCGCACAGTTTAAGGTGGCAGGCCATAAAGTGATGCTCGGAGCGGCCGATACGTTCAGGGCAGCCGCCATTGAGCAGCTTGAGGAGTGGGGGCGCAGAGCAGAGGTCCCCGTGGTGAAACAAAAACTTGGCGCCGACCCCGCCTCGGTGGCCTATGACACTCTGCAGAGCGCCATAGCCAATAATGTAGACGTGGTGATAATTGACACCGCAGGTCGTCTGCACAACAAGAAGGGATTGATGGACGAGCTCACCAAAGTGCGCAACGTGATGCAGAAGTTGGTGCCCGACGCACCCCACGAGGTGCTCTTGGTGCTTGACGGCTCTACGGGTCAGAACGCCTTTGAGCAGGCCAAACAGTTTGTGGCTGCCACTCAGGTAAACGAACTTGCCATCACCAAGCTCGACGGCACGGCCAAGGGGGGCGTGGTGATAGGCATCAGTGACCAGTTTAAGATACCCGTAAAATACATCGGCCTCGGTGAAAAGATTGGCGACCTTCAGGTGTTTGACAAACGCAGCTTCGTTGAATCGCTATTCGGCAATTCGGCCCTCTGAGGTGTGAGGTAAGATTGTAGTTTCCAATAGAATAATATTTAAATGACCTCTGTCAAGGTTGCAGTCATCTCGCTTGGATGCAGCAAAAATCTTGTGGACTCCGAGCGACTGATGAAAATGTTTCAATCTGTCGGCGTCGAGACAGCCTTTGAGCCCGGTCCTGAATTTTTTGATGGTCCCGGGCAAGTGCACGTGGTGGTTAATACCTGCGGCTTCATAGGCGACGCCAAGGAGGAGAGCATTGAGGAGATTCTCTCGTGGGTAGACGCCCGCACAAGTGGGCGGATTGCAGGCCTACACGTGATGGGATGCCTCTCGCAGCGTTATGGCAGCGACCTCAAGACCGAGATTCCGGAGGTGGACACCTGGTGTGGCAAGAGCGACTGGCCCGGCCTTGTCGGCGCAATCACCCGCCGAGCTCCCGGCTCGGCTATCTGGGATAGAGTGCTCACCACCCCGCCTCACCACGCTTATCTGAAAATAGCCGAGGGGTGTGACCGCATGTGCGCCTTCTGTGCCATCCCCCTCATCACCGGCCGCTACACATCGCGCCCTGTCGAGGAGATTCTCGACGAAGCCCGGGCGCTTGCCGCAAGAGGGGTCAGGGAGCTCAATGTCATAGCCCAGGACCTCACCTCGTATGGCCGCGACCTTTATGGCCGCGTCGAGATAGCCCGATTGGTGGATTCACTTGCCGACATTGAGGGGATAGAGTGGATAAGGCTGCATTATGCCTATCCAAATGAATTTCCGCTTGACCTGCTCGATGTGATGGCCCGCCGCGGGAATGTGTGCAAATATCTTGACATAGCCTTGCAGCACGCCGATGACGGTGTGCTTGCGAATATGCGCCGCCACATCACTCTGGCCGAGACCGAGGCTCTGCTCGCCGAGATACGCCGCAGAGTGCCCGGAATCCACCTGCGCACCACCCTGATGACAGGTTTCCCGGGAGAGACCGATGAGGCTTTTGAGCGGATGTTGGCCTTTGTAAAGCGTCAGCGCTTTGAGCGGTTGGGCGCCTTTGCCTACTGCGAGGAGGAAGATACTTACGCGGCCCGCCATTTTGACGACATTATCCCTCAGGAGGTGAAGCAAAGCCGCCTTGATAGGCTTATGGCGCTCCAGCAGGAGATTTCGGAGGAGATTCAGCAATCAAAGGTGGGGCAGACGCTGCGTGTGGTGATAGACCGCGAAGAGCCTGACCACTATGTGGGTCGCACAGAGTTTGACTCCCCCGAGGTAGACCCCGAAGTGCTTGTGGATAAATCCACGCCTCTGCGCCGCGGCGAATTTTATGATGTAACCATTATTTCGGCTCTTCCGTTTGAGCTGATTGGGGAGGTGGCGGTATGCAGATGACACCGGAGTTGTCGATGATGATACAGGCGGCGGAAGTGTGCATTGACCGCTTCATCCCGTTTGTAATATATTCGCTTCCGGGCAAAGAGGAGGTGGAGTTTTTTGCCTCGCTCCCGAATGCCGAGGGGCTCTCGCCGGCCCCGGCTGACCCGGATGCCGACAGCTTCTTCATCTCACGTTTCGGCGCCGATGAGCCATATATGGCAGGCGTGAAAGCCTCAATGTCAATCAATGACATCCTTGAGTGGGCCTCCGCCAATCCCGACACCCGGTTTGAACCTCCTTGTGAGTTCCCGGTGCGCTCCTCTACGCTGCGTTCGGGCTGGGAGAAGGCTTTTCGCTCCGTGCGCAAGAGACTGCGCGCCACAAAAGGCAAGGTGGTGCTCTCGCGTCACACCGCTCTGTTCAGTTCTCGACCCCTTGTGCCTCTGGCGCTCGAATACATAAGCCTCAATCCTGCCAACTTCGGATATCTATGTTTCACTCCGGAAACGGGAGTGTGGTATGGCTCAACGCCTGAACTGCTTCTGGAAACCGACGGAAAAGGGGAATTCAGGACAATGGCTCTCGCCGGCACTCGCTGGGATGACTCAGAGCCGTGGGATAGCAAGAATATTGCCGAACATGCCTTCGTCTCCTCATACATAACTCACCGTCTCGCCATTGCCGGCCTCGATGTCGAGGTTGGAGATGTCACCACGCTCTCCACCAATGGAGTGGAGCATCTTCTGACCCCCATCAAGGCACGCGGAAATGCCGAATTCCCAACGCTTCTTTCCTTGCTGAATCCCACGCCGGCCGTTGCCGGAGTGCCTCTTGATGTAGCTATGGCAGAGATTGATCTGTTTGAGACTCATCAGCGCCGCTGCTATGCCGGCGCCGTAGGCCTTAGGCTGGGAGGCATAAGCAGGGCATTTGTCAATCTGCGGTGCGCGTTTGCAGCCCCGGCTGTGGCGCTTAAAGGCTCTCTTCCCGGTTGGATTCACAATGTGTATGCCGGTGGAGGCCTTGTGGCTGATTCCGACCCTAAACTGGAGTGGGAGGAACTCAACAGAAAGAGCCTTGCGCTGTTAAAGGTCATCACTGACGGCGACATTTATTCGAGCATCGAGCCTCACACCGTCCAATTGAAGTATCTAAAATCACACCCGTTCTGATTATGAAAAAAGGTCATCCTTTTCTGATTATACTCATTGCTCTTCTCCTTCTCGTGGGCCTTTCGCAGCTTCCGCTCTCGCGCTGGACCGACGGGCGCATCAAAGACTTCTCGCTCATCAGCGATATACTGCGCGAGGTTGGCATTATTGACCACACCAATCCTGACAATGAGCAGATTGACCCTGCTCTGCTCGAGGCCATGGAGGCTGAGGATGATCCTATGAAGGCCCCCGATTCGGTTCTCTCGGCGCCCATCGACACGATTGTCCTGGAGCCTCGCCCGTCGCGCCAAGGGGAGTTGGTGGTGATTGAGGATTACACCGACTCATCGCAAGGCCTGATGTGGCTACAGGCGGCTATCGCGTCGGAAGGCACGGCACGTGTGGCTGTGGTGGGCGATAGTTGGATTGAGGGCGATATATTCAGTCAGGACCTCCGCCACCTCCTTCAGGAGGAGTATGGCGGCTCGGGGGTGGGCTTCGTGAATATGCACACTGATTTCCCCGGCTTCCGCCGCTCGGTAAAGCAAGGTGGAAAGGGGTGGACCACATTTATGGCCAACAAGAAGGCTGACAAGAGCAGGCTTGACCTTGCCGAGCAGTATGCAGTGCCGCAAGCCGGGGTGACTGCATCGTCCACTTATGCCGGCACAAGCGCTTTCGGTGCGGAGACCGAGGGATGGACTCGCTCGCGCTTCCTGTGCCTGGCGCCCGAAGGAGCCACGGTCCGGGTAAAGATTGGCGAGGGGGAGTGGGAGGAGCGCAATATCGCTCCCTCTGATTCCGTTGAGTGTATCGAACTGTCAGGCCCCACAGGCTCATTCGAATTGAAGACCTCTACGACTTCGCTCACCGGCTTGGGTGTGTGGTTGGATACTCCCGATGGCATTAGTGTCGACTGTATGTCGTCGCGCGGGTTCTCCGGCATCACTCTCACCGGCATCAATCCCGCGCTCTGCCGGGATATGGCCCGATTCGTTGACTATAGTCTGATAATCCTTGAGTTTGGAGTCAATGCCATGAGCGCCACTCAGAGGGACTATTCCGTGTATTCGTCCCGTATGGTCGACGTCATCAACCACGTGCGCCGC